>JBGSNJ010000204.1:0-23388 GCA_041739715.1 Aestuariivirga sp. | reverse complement strand
GCACCTCGCTGTCCGCGCGCTGCGAGACCGAGTTGGGCAGCGGCTGGGCGGCGGCGATGAGATCGTCGAGCAGGCCGCTGTTCGCGAGGCCGCCGACGATGATGGTCTCCGGGTCGAAGAGGTTCTCGATGGCTGCCACTGCGTTGCGGAACAGCGGCGCCGCCTCGCTGATCCAGGCTTCGCGGCCGATCGCCGTTGCCCGCCGGCCATAGGCCTCGAGCGAGAGATAGCGTTCCAGGCAGCCGCGATTGCCACAAGGACAGGGTTCGCCATTGGGAACCAGCGGCAGATGCCCGATCTCGCCGGCGTTGCGATGCGAACCGCGCCAGGGCAAGCCTTCATGCACCATGCATCCGCCCAGGCCGACGCCAAAATAGAGGAAGTAGAAGTCCCGGAAGGCCTTGCCGGCGCCATGAAGCCTTTCGCCCAGCGCAGCCGCGGCATGGTCCACTTCGATGAAGGCTGGCAAGCCTGAGACCCTGTTCAGTCGCTCCAGCACCGGAAACCCGCGCCAGCCTTCCAGTGTGGTGGGTCCGACGAAGCTCATCGAGTCCACATCGAAGGGGCCTGGCATGGCCATGCCGATGCCCAGCATGCGCTTGCCCTTGAGTTTGCCGCCGAACTGTTTTGCCAGCCGTCCGATCTCGGTCATGGTCTGGTCCGGCCCGGGCCGTTCAAGGGCCCGGTGTTCGCGCGCGATAATGGAGCCGGCGAGATCGACCAGCGCGGCCTCCAGTCCGCGCGGCGTCACATGAACGCCGATGGCATGGGCGCCGGAGGGATTGATGGCGAGGCTGGTCGCCGGCGACCCCCGTCCGCGCGGTTCGCTACGCGACCCTTTGATGAAGCCCTGCGCCTCCAGCTCGTGGGTGATATTGGCAACAGTCTGTACCGTAAGCCCCACACGGCGGGCGATTTCGGCCCGCTCCACCGGTCCGTGCAGCCGGATGGCTTCAAGCACGATGCGCCTGTTGTAGGGACGTCCGAATTCCTGGTTCGTACCTTTGAGGGAGACCATGTCTCCAATCCCCGCCCTGCCACCAGGAGAGATTAGGATCGGGAATTTTAATAATGCAAATGGTTTTTATAATTCTTCGCTGGCGAATGAATGGGCGTGAGCCCAAGATCTGTCACGGGGCGACACTCGTAAGGGCTATGCGCTGTCGTGTTCCATCACTAGACTTGCCGCCGGACACGATGATTTGAACGGGCTGCACGGCGGCGCTGCCATAAGTCTGTTGAACGGGATCAGACTGTTTGCGGGATCCGAGGTGTATCGACGGAATCCGTTTTCCTGCCCGTCCTAAATCAGCGGGTCAAACCGTGTCGAATGGGCGGTACGCGGTTTCTGGAAGTAACCGATTGCAGGGCTTGAGGTCTTGAGGCGATGAAGAAGTGGCTGTTTGTCGTGATCGGACTGGCGCTGCTGGCTGCGGCGGCCGTTGCCGTGCGGCAAACCGGCGTCGACGTCGTCGCGATGGCCGGCTTCAAGCCTTCTGATGGCACCATCACTAAAGCCGAGGGCGCAAAACCGGCTGGCGGCCAGCGCAACGCCCAGGCTGGCGGACGCGGGCCGCTGCCGGTCGAGATCGCCAAGGCCACCTCGGCCCGGCTCAGCGACGACATCGGCGCCATCGGCACGCTGCTGGCTGATGAAACCGTCGAGATTGCACCGGAAACCAGCGGCCGCGTTGACGCCGTTTTGTTCAAGGACGGCGAGCAGGTCGTTGAGGGTCAGCCGCTGTTCCGCCTCGATACCGATCTCGCCCAGGCCGATCTGGCTGAGGCCAAGGCCCGCCTGTCGCTGGCCGAAGCGAACTACAAACGCTCTCAGACCCTTCGAAAGTCAGGCAATGTGGCGCAGAGTGTCTATGATGCGGCGGTGACCGAGCTGGAAGTGGCGCGCACTGCAGTCGAGTCTGCCCAGGTGCGGATCGACAAGCTCACCATCCTCGCACCCTTTTCCGGAACGGCCGGCTTTCGCACGATTTCCGCCGGAGCCTATGTGACGGCCGGGACCGCGCTGGTGCAGCTCGACAAGATCGATCTGCTAAAGGTGAGTTTCTCGGTGCCCGAGCTCGAGCAGTCGCGCATCCGCCTTGGCCAGGTCATCGATGTCACGGCCGATGCCGTGCCCGGCCAGCGCTTCAACGCAACCGTTTCGGCCATCGATCCCTCGGTCGATGTCAATGGCCGCGCGTTGCTGGTGCGTGCCGATCTCGACAATCAGGATCTGAAGCTCCGGCCGGGCCTGCTTGTTCGCGTTACCATCAAGGGTGCGGCGCGCGAAGCGGTGATGGTGCCGGAGACGGCCATCGTGCAGCGCGGCGACAATGCCTATGTCTATCTGGCGCGCGATGCCAAGGCAGAAGAGACGCAGGTCCGCGTCGGCAAGCGCATGGCAGGCAACATCGAGATCATCGAGGGCGTGGCTGCCGGTGCCGAAGTGGTGGTGGCCGGCAATACGCGCCTGAGCAATGGCGCCGCCATCGAGGTGGTTGCGCCCACTTCGGCGGAATAGCGCCATGGGCTTCACCGAACTCTGCATCCGCCGCCCGGTGTTCGCCACGGTGCTGAGCCTCGTGCTGGTGCTCGCAGGTCTCATGTCCTTCAACCGCCTGACCATCCGCGAGTACCCGAACATTGATGAACCGCAGGTCACGGTGGTGACCAGTTATACCGGTGCCTCCGCCGAGATCGTGGAATCGCAGGTGACTCAGGTTCTCGAGGGATCGCTCGCGGGCATCGAGGGCATTGATACCATCGAATCGACGTCGCGCGCCGAATCCAGCCGCATCACGATCCGCTTCCGCAACACCGTCGACATCAACGCGGCAACCAGCGATGTCCGCGACCGTGTGAGCCGCGTCCGGAACCTGCTGCCCGACGAGATCAGCGAACCCAACATCTCGAAGGTCGAAGCCGACGCGCAGCCGATCATTTTTCTGGTGATGCAGTCGACCAGCATGAATTCGCTCGAACTCACCGACTATGTCGACCGCTTCGTTGTCAACCGCTTCAAGAATCTCGACGGCGTTGCGGACGTGACGATCAATGGCGAGCGCCGCTACGCCATGCGCATCTGGATCGACCCGAGCCGCCTGGCCGGTTACGGGCTCACCGTCCAGGACGTCGAGAACGCAATCCGCAACCAGAATGCCGACATTCCGGCAGGCCGCATCGAGAGTACCGAGCGCGAGTTCACCGTGCTGTCACGGACCGCCTTGGCAACGCCGGCCGAGTTCGAGCGTATCGTGTTGAAGCCCGCCGGAGGCCTGCAGGTCAGGCTCGGCGACGTGGCGCGCGTCGAACTGTCCAGCGCCGATGTGCGGCGCGAAGGCCGCTACAACGGCAAGACCGCGATCTCCATCGGCATCGTGAAGCAGGCGGTGGCCAATCCGCTGGATGTATCGCGCGAGGTGAGGGCCATCCTGCCGCGTCTCAATGCCGACCTTCCGGAAGGCGTGTCGACCTCAATCGGCTTCGATTCGACAGTCTTCATCGATCGGTCCATCGAGAATGTCTTCATCACCATTCTTGAGGCCGTCGCACTGGTGCTCATCATAATCTTCCTCTTCCTGCATTCCTTCCGCGCGGCCCTCATTCCGATCGTCACCATTCCGGTCTCGCTGATTGCGACCTTTGCCATCATGTATGCCACGGGCCTCTCGGTGAACACCCTGACGCTGTTGGCCATGGTGCTGGCCATCGGCCTCGTGGTGGATGATGCCATCGTGGTGCTGGAAAACATCTATCGCCACATCGAGGACGGCATGAAGCCCTTCGAAGCGGCGATCACGGGCGCACGCGAGATTGGCTTCGCAGTGATCGCCATGACGTTGACGCTTGCCGCCGTCTATGCGCCCATCGCCTTCACTCCCGGACGAACCGGCAGACTGTTCCTGGAGTTCGCCATCACGCTGGCCGGCGCGGTGATCGTTTCGGGCTTCGTGGCGCTGACGCTGACCCCCATGATGTGCTCCAAGCTCTTGCGCCACGCGGAAAGGGAGAACCTGTTCAGCCGGGTTGTCGAAGGCGTTCTGGGCGGTCTGGAACGTGGCTACCGGTCCAGCCTGTCCGCGGCCCTGCGCCTGCGCTGGCTGGTGCTTCTCATGGCGGTCGGGGTCGCCGGCGCCGGCGGCTATGTCCTCTCCCAGATGAAGTCGGAGCTGTCTCCCGTTGAAGACCGTGGCACCATCACGATCACCGGAAATGCGCCGGAAGGGGCCAGCCTCGCCTATACCCAGCGCTATGCCGGACAGGTCGAGCAGATTCTGGCCGGGGTGCCCGAACTCAGTTCCTACCTGGTGATCGTCGGGGCAGGCGAGGTCACGCGCTTCCTGACCTTCGCGCGTCTCAAGGACTGGGACGAACGTGAGGTCAAGCAACAGCAAATCACGCAGTCACTCTTGCCAAAGCTGCGCAAGATTGCGGGCGTTCAGGCGTCGGCTTCGAATCCCGCATCGCTGGGCGTCCGCGGCTTCGGCAAGCCGCTGCAGTTCGTCATCCAGTCTTCCGCTTCTTATGAAGAGATCAACGCGCTTGCGGACAAGCTGGTCGAGCGGCTGAGGGACAATCCAGGCTTGGCCGATCTCGATACCGACATGCGTCTCAACAAGCCGGAGGTCGAAGTAGCCATCGATCGTGACCGCGTGGCGGACCTTGGCCTCGACATTTCGGTGATCGGGCGCACTCTCGAAACCCTGCTTGGCGGCCGCAATGTCTCGACCTTCCAGATTGGTACGGAACAGTATGACGTCACGGTGGCGCTGCCGCCGGACGAGCGGACATCGCCGGAAACCCTCTCGCGCATCTTCGTGCGCAGCGCCAATGGCGACATGGTGCAGCTGTCGAACGTGGTCAAGGCCCGGGTCTCGGTGGCGCCGCGCGATCTCCGCCGGTTCAACCAGCTCCGCGCCATCACGATCGAGGCCAATCTGGCGCCGGGATACACAATGGGCGAAGCCATTGCTGATGTCGCCGCGGCAGCAGCCGAGGTGCTGCCCGAGGGAACCGCGACCGACCTCACCGGTCAGGCCCGCGAGTTCCGCGACGCCAGTTCCAATCTGGCTTTCGTCTTCGTGCTGGCGCTTGCCTTCATCTACCTCGTGCTTGCCGCGCAGTTCGAGAGCTTCCGGGATCCGCTGATGATCATGGTGACCGTGCCCTTGTCGATGACCGGCGCGCTCACCGCGCTGTGGCTGACCGGCGGCACGCTGAACGTCTATTCGCAGATCGGCCTGGTGACGCTCATCGGGTTGATCACCAAGCACGGCATTCTCATCGTGGAGTTCACCAACAGCCTGCAGGGCCAGGGCCGCGAGCGGCGGTCGGCCATCATCGAGGCGGCGGCGCTGCGCCTGCGGCCGATCCTGATGACGACAGCTGCCATGATCCTTGGCGCTGTTCCGCTGGCCCTGGCGACAGGTGCGGGTGCCGAAAGCCGGCAGCAGATCGGCTGGGTCATCGTCGGTGGCATGGGACTCGGCACGATCCTGACGCTCTACGTGGTCCCCTGCATCTACGCCGTCATGGGGTACAGGCCAAAATCCACGGTCATGCCCGAGGCCGCAACGGCTACGGCCTGACACCAGAAACAAAAAGGACGCGGCCGTCATCGCCGGCCGCGGCCTCTAACGTCCATCCCCGACGGGGATCAGCGGTTCTTGATCATGCCGATGATGGCGGTCAGGATAGCGCCACCGGCGCCGCTCGAGATCAGGTTGGTGATCAGGCTGCCGATATCAAGTCCGGAAGACGCAACGGCATCGGCCGGTACTGCGCCGCCGGTCATGCGCTCGACGATCTGGCCAAGCACCACGCCGCCGATGGCGCCAGCAATCGAGTTGCCGCCGCCGCCGAGGCTTTTGCCCTTCATGGCCGCGCCGGCCGCATTGCCGCCGATCGCGCCCGCGATCAGCTGAATGATGATAGGAAGTAAGCTTTCCATTTAGATCTCCAGTTCCACCCGACCCCAATTGTGATTCCCCATGGCGGGTTGGTGAACTAGATCAGAGGGTGCTATCTATGGCAAGCTTCACCTAAGTAAGCGCCGCAGGCCGTCGTCAGGTATTACAGGAACTCCTTGTTCTTGTTCGAAATCCCGGTTGCTTGATAAGCTCTTTCCTTGTGGATCACTTTGGACGATCATTGCACCCAGAGGTGCTTTGCATGGCGCAATTGAGTATTCGAATCGATTTTGGCCCGGACCTGCGAATCGGTCCCGGCAAGATCCAGCTTCTCGAGGAGATTGCGGCGCTGGGCTCTATTGCTGCTGGGGGCCGGGCACTGCGCATGTCCTACCGACGGGCATGGGAGCTGATCGAGGATCTGAACAAGACGTTTGGCAAACCGGTGGTCGAATCCAAGAGCGGCGGCAAGAAGGGCGGCGGCGCCACACTCACGCCGCTGGGACTGGCCCTTATCTCGCGCTACCGGGCCATGGAACGTGCCGCGGCTTCTGCAACCGAAGCCCATCTCGAAGCCCTGAAGCGCGAAATCGCCCGCGCCAGCTAGCGGGGTGCGGCAGCGGGTGGACTGACCGATATGGCCTTGACCAGCGCATAGACCTCCAGGCCGGGATTGAGCTGCAGCGCATCGCGCGACTGGCGAGTGATGCGCGCGATGATGGGCGATTCGGCGCAATCAATGGTCACGTTCACGGCAGAAGGTCCCGCCGCATCGAGCGCCGCAATCCGTCCGCGGAAGATGTTCAGGGCACTGATCTTCGTGGGTTTCTGGGTGGCCACCATCACGTCGCGGGCGCGGATCTGCACGCGGAGCACTGCGCCCGGTTTCCCCATCTTGCCCTGCACATGTGCCTCGCCCGCGGCCGAACGCAGGCTGGTCATGTCATAGGCCTGATCGTAGCCGGTCACCGTCATGTCGAGAATGACGCCGCCTTCGTCGCGCTCTTCGTTCGGCACGAGATCGAGGCGCTGTGCAATCCGATCCGCAGGCCCGGAAGCTGCGACACGGCCTTCGGCCATCACCACGATGTCGGTGGCGAGGCGCTTCACCTCTGCGAGCGAATGGCTGACATAGAGAATGGGAAGGCGCAGGTCATCGCGCAGGCGTTCGATGTATGGGAGGATCTCTTCCTTGCGCGGCTGGTCCAGCGACGCGAGCGGCTCGTCCATGAGCAGGAGGCGCGGCGAAGCGAGCAAGGCCCGGCCAATCGCGACGCGCTGGCGCTCGCCGCCGGACAGCTGGCTCGGCTTGCGCGTCAGCAGATGACCAATGCCCAGCAAGGCCAGAACCTGCGCCGTTTGTGCATAGCGGTCGCCGCGCGGCGCAAACCAGCGGCCATAGTGGAGATTCTGCTCGACAGTGAGGTGCGGAAAGAGGCGCGAGTCCTGGAAGACATAGCCGATGCGGCGCCTATGCACGGGTACGGCGAGATGTTCTTCCGTGTCCGTCAGAACGGCGCCGTCGATGGTGATCTGTCCCCAGTCCGGCTTGATCAGCCCGGCGATGACGTTGATGAGCGTGGTCTTGCCCGAGCCGGAGGCACCGAAGATGGCCGTGAGCCGGCCCTGGCTCTCGAACGCGGAATCGAGAGCGAAATCACCGAGTCGGTGGCGGACTGCGACTGCGACGCTCATGCGGCGATGCGCCGGCCGACACGTCGTGCCAGCACCTCGGATGCCATCAAGGCGGCCAGGGAGATCGCCACGGAAATGGCCGTCAAACGCAAGGCTCCGGCGTCGCCGCCGGGAATCTGCGTGAAGGTATAGATGGCCGAGGGCAGGGTCTGGGTCTCGCCTGGAATGTTGGATACGAAGGTGATGGTCGCGCCGAACTCGCCCATGGCCTTGGCGAAGCACAGGATCATGCCGGCCACGATGCCGGGCAGGGTGAGCGGCAAGGTCACGGTCAGAAAGACCCACAGCGCATTGGCGCCCAGCGTCGATGCGGCGGCTTCCAGCCTGCGGTCGACCGCCTCGATGGAGAGCCGTATGGCGCGCACCATCAGCGGAAAGCCCATGACCGCGCAGGCGAGTGCTGCTCCCGTCCAGCGGAAGGAGAAGACGATGCCGAAGGCGTCGTTGAGGAAGGAGCCGACCGGTCCGCGCTTGCCGAAGGTCAGGAGCAGCAGATAGCCGGTCACGACCGGCGGCAGCACCAGCGGCAGATGCACAAGGCCGTTCACCAGCGACTTGCCCCAGAAATCGCGGCGCGCCAGGAGCAGCGCCACGGCGATGCCGAAGGGCAGGCTGGCCAGCATCGCGACGGTGGCCACCTTTAGGCTCAGCCGGACGGCATTCCATTCATCCGGGCTGAGTTCAAGCCATGTCATGCCTCAGTTGGTAGCAGGGGGCACCAGGATCGTGAAGCCCTGGGCCTTGAAGATGTCCTGCGCCTTGGCGGATTGCAGGAATGTCACCAGCGCGGCGGCTTCCGGGTTTTTAGATTCAGCGGTGACGGCGACCGGATAGATGATCGGCGGGTGGCTGTCAGACGGGAAGGTTCCGACGACCTTCACCTTGGGTTCGGCCCTCGCATCCGTCTGGTAGACGATGCCAAGCGGGGCCTCGCCGGTGGCGACCAGCTTCAGTGCGGCGCGGACGTTCTCCGCCTGGGCGACCTTGCCCTCGACAGAGGACCAGACGCCCAGCGACTCCAGAGCCGCCTTGCCGTATTTGCCTGCCGGCACGGCCTTGACATCACCCATGGCGAGTTTGCCGTCGCCCAGCAGGGTGGCCAGCGGGAACTCCTTGGCGATGGCCGTCTCGGCCTTGGAATCGGCGGGCGCGATCAGCACGATCTCATTGCCCAACAGCCGGATCTCGCTGCCCTCAGCCACCAGCTTGCGGTCCGTCAGATATTTCATCCAGTCCAAGTCGGCGGAGAAGAAGATGTCGGCGGGCGCGCCTTCCTCGATCTGCTTGGCCAGGGCGGAGCTGGCGGCATAGGAGATCGTTGCTGTCTTGCCGGTTTCGGCCGTCCAGGCGGCTACGGCCTCGTCGAGCGCATTTTTCAGGCTGGCGGCCGCGAAGACGGTGACCTTATCGGCGGCCAGCGCCGGCACTGGGGCGGTGGAGATCAGGGCGGCAAGGCCTAGGGCGGCGAGGCCAAACATTCTGCGCGTGAGCATCAGTTCCTCCATTCGTTATATCCATCTGGATATAACACTAGCTTCAACTGTGCAACACCCATGCACTCGTGTTTCCATTTGCCCCGCCCAGCCGCTAAGGGGGGAGCAGCACGCGAGGACCTCCATCAATGTCAGCCAGCACACCGCCGAAACGCAACTCCCGGCAAGGGCTCTCGACCCGGGCCATTCACCTTGGCTACGACCCCGCCACCGCCCAGGGCGCGCTGACGCCGCCGATCTACCAGACCTCGACCTATGCCTTCGAAACGGTCGAGCAGGGGGCCGAGTACTTTGCAGGCCTCAAGCCCGGCTATGTCTATGGCCGCACCCGCAATCCCACCCAGGCGCTGCTGGAGCAACGGGTGGCAAGTCTCGAAGGCGGCGAGGCGGGGCTGGCGCTGGCCTCCGGCATGGCGGCGATCAGCTCCTGCTTCTGGACCCTGCTGCAAGCGGGCGACCGGATCATCTGCGACAAGATCCTCTACGGCAATACCTTTACGTTGGCCTCGCAGGGCCTGCCGCGCTTCAACGTGACGGCGGACTTCGTCGACCTGACGGATCTCGATGCGCTGAAGGCCGCCGCGGCCAGGCCCTTCAAGGCGATCTATTTCGAGACGCCCGCCAATCCCAATCTCCGCCTGATCGACATTGCCGCCGTCAGCGCCGTCGCCGCCAAGGCAGGCGCGCTGACGATCGTCGACAATACTTTCGCCACGCCGGTTCTGCAGCGGCCGCTGGAACACGGCGCCGATCTCGTGGTCCATTCGGCCACCAAATATCTCGGCGGCCATGGCGATCTTCTCGCCGGCCTGGTGGTGGGCGGTGAGGACATGGTGAAGCAGATCCGCATGCATGGCCTGCGCTACATGACCGGCAGCACCATCTCGCCGCTCACCGCCTTCCTTGTGCTGCGCGGGTTGAAGACGCTTGAGCTGCGCGTCAACCAGCATGCGAAGTCGGCGGCGGCAATCGCGGATTTTCTTGCCGCGCAGGCGGCTGTCTCGAAAATCTCCTATCCCGCCCATGCCTCGCATCCGCAGCACGGCGTGTACCGCAAGCAGATGAGTGCCGGCGGTGGGCTCATCAGCTTCGAGATCGACGGCGGCATGGAACGTGGCTGCACCTTCATGAATGCGCTGAAGCTGATCAGCCGCGCGGTCAGCCTCGGCGATGCCGAGACGCTGATCCAGCATCCCGCCAGCATGACCCATGCATCCTATGGTCCGGAAGAACGGGCTCGGCACGGAATCTCCGACGGTCTCATCCGCATGTCGGTCGGTCTCGAGAATGTCGAGGACATCCTCGACGATCTCGACCAGGCCTTGCGCCAGATCTGATCAGGCCGGTTCCACGCCACACCAGTCGGCGACGAATTGGGCGATGACCTGCGTGGTGCGCAGCACCGAGGCCAGGTCCACGCGCTCGTCGAAGCCATGGTAGTTCTCGGCGATGCAGCCGTAGTTCAGCACGGGGATCTTGTCGTAGAGCGCATAGACCCGTGCATCGAGATAGGCGGTGACGAGGCGGTCCTCCAGCGGTTGACCGGTCACCGCCTGATGCGCCGCCGCGAGCGTCTTTTCGGCCCCCGATCCCGGCTCCAGCCTGTAGCCTTCCGCGAAGAAGCCGTTCCAGGCCACGCGCGGCGGGTTGTTGGCGAGGAAAGAGTCACGGCGTGCGAATTCGGTGATGCAGGCCTCGATTTCGGCTGCGGCCGCGGCTGCCGATGTTCCGGGCAGGAAGGCGATGCGGCAGTCGATGCGGCACCAGGCCGGGACCGACGAGGCCCAGTCGCCACCCTCGATCTTGCCGAGATTGAGATTGATCGGGTGGTGGTGCGCGCCGAAGAGATCATGCGCTTTCGCCTTGGCGTTCCAGCGCTCCTCGAGTTGGCGAAGGGCGCCGATCGCCCGGTATGCCGCGTCGATGGCATTGGCACCGGTGCCCATGTTGGCCACATGCACCGGAATGCCGCGCACTTCGAGCTGGAACCACAGCACGCCGAGGTTGGCGCGTGTGAGCCCCTCGTTGCCCGGCTCGGGAACGAGGGCCGCATCCGCCTTGTAGCCGCGCAGGTGGGTCATCAGCGCGCCGTTGCCTGTCGATTCCTCCTCCACCACCGACTGCATGTAGACCGTGGCGGCTGGCTGCAGGCCGATGCGCCGCAAGGCATCGAGCGCGAAGACGGCAGAGGCGACGCCGGCCTTCATGTCGCCAGCACCACGTCCAGACATCCAGCCGTCGCGGATCACCGGATCGAAGGGCGGGGTGGTCCACATGTCGAGCGGCCCCGGCGGCACAACGTCGACATGGCCCTGCAGGATCAGCGAACGGCCCGTTTCCGTCCGCGGGCGGTGGATCCCGACCACGATGGGTGCCCGCGAATGCGTGTCCGAGATTTTCGATCCGCCCGGATGCCGGGCGAGGGCGGCGTCCTCCATGGCGAAGACGTCGACCGCCATGCCGCGCGCGCGAAGTTCGCGCGCCATGAAATCTTGTACCGTGTGCTCGTTGCCGCGGGTCGAGGGAAAGCGCACCAACTGCTGGGTGAAGGCGATCTGGTCGGGGAAGCCAATGGCGGCGGAGGAAGCTATGCGCTGGCGGAGGTCGGTGTCGATGGGCATGATGTCTCCCACGGGTTTTCCCGATCTTGACCGCTGGCGGCTCTTTTCGCAATTGCTGGAATCGGCGGGATGGTCTCACTATATGAGCGCTGCAAAGGAGACCGATGACGTGAGCCCTGTTTCATTCATATTGAACATCTTCTGGATTGCCTGCGGCGGCCTGTGGATGGCTGCGGGCTGGCTTCTGGCGGCCGTCATCATGGCCGTCACCATTGTCGGCATTCCCTGGGCCAAGGCGGCGGTGAAGATGGCCGAGTACACGCTGCTTCCCTTCGGCTTCAAGGCCGTTACCCGTCCCACCGAAGACATCGGCACGGGGCCGCTGGGTTTTGTCGGCAACGCCATCTGGCTGATTTTCGCCGGCTGGTGGCTGGCCCTTGCGCATGTGATCACGGCCGTGCTTCTGGCGATCACCCTGATCGGCATTCCGTTCGCCTGGGCCCATCTCAAGCTGGCCGGTATTGCGCTCTGGCCCATCGGCAAGACCATCGTTCCCATCGACACGCCGGAGCCTTCCACCGTCTGACCCGCCGTGCGGTCCGGCGCGGGGCATGAAGGCCCCGCAAAACTACTTGGTGACTGTGGCTTCGGCGGGCGGCTATTGTCCCGCCGAAGCAGCCAGACAGGTTCACCATGCGGAAGAAATCCAAGGCCATCATCACCTGCGCCATCACCGGCTCAATCCATACGCCGTCGATGTCGCCCTATCTCCCGGTGACGCCGGACGAGATCGCCGCCCAGGCCATCGAGGCCGCCGAGGCGGGCGCTGCCATCCTCCATCTCCATGCGCGCGATCCGGAGACCGGCAAGCCCTCCGGCGCACCCGACACGTTCAACCGCTTCCTGCCGCGCATCAAGCAGTCCTGCAAGGCCATCGTGAACATCACCACGGGGGGCGGGCAGGGCATGTCGGTGGAGGAGCGAATCATGGCGGCCGAGGCCTTCTCGCCGGAAATGACCTCGCTCAACATGGGAACCATGAACTTCGGCCTCTTTCCCATGCTGAACCGCTACAATGAGTTCAAGCATCCCTGGGAGCGCGCCCATCTCGAAGGTTCCAAGGACTTCATCTTCCGCAATACCTTCGGCGACATCGAGAAGATCCTGCTCAAGCTGGGCGATGGGCATGGCGTCCGCTTTGAGTTCGAATGCTATGACATCGGCCATCTCTACACGCTGGCGCATTTCCTCGACCGCAAGCTGGTGAAGCCGCCGCTTTTCGTGCAGACCATCTTCGGCATCCTGGGCGGCATCGGCCCCGATCCGCAGAACGTCATGTTCATGCGCGAGACGGCCGAGAGGCTCTTCGGCGACCAGTATCACTGGTCGGTACTGGCGGCGGGCCGCTTCCAGATTCCCTTCTGCACCATGGCGGCCACCATGGGCGCCAATGTGCGTGTCGGCCTGGAGGACAATCTCTATCTCGGCAAGGGCCAACTGGCGCCCTCCAATGCCGCTCTGGTTACCAAGATGCGGCACATCCTCGAAGAGCTCTCCATCGACATCGCTTCCGCCGACGAGGCGCGGGCCATGCTCGAGACCAAGGGCGGATCCAACGTGAAGTTCTGAGGCTGGGCCAAGGAGAAGCATTTGACCAAGCGCGTCATCGTCATCGGCTCGGGCATCATCGGCGCCGCCATCGCCTGGCACTTGGCCAAGGCCGGGGCTGCTGTCACGGTGATCGAGGCGGGCGATGCCGGCGGGCTCGCCACGCGCAACTCCTGGGCCTGGATCAATGCCAGCTGGGGCAATCCGTTATCCTATTTTCGCTTGCGCGTTCGCTCCATGGAGGAATGGCGAAGGCTGGATCGCGAGGTTCCGGGCCTTGCCGTGAACTGGTGTGGCGGCCTGATCTGGGATCTGCCGCCCGCCGAGTTGGATGCCTTCGCCAGGGAACACGCTGCCTGGGGCTATGGCATCCGCCGTGTCGGCCCGGATGAGATGCGGCGCATCGAACCCGGCCTGAAGATCGTACCCGACCACGCCTATCACGTGGCAGCGGAGGGCGCGGTCGAACCGGCGGAGACGGCCCGGCTCCTTCTGTCCGGCGCCAGGGCTCTGGGTGCCGAGGTTCTCGACCATTCCCATGTCAGGTGGTTGGTGGAGGAGGCGAACCGCGTGGTGGGCATCATGACCGACGAGGGCATCAT
Source organism: Aestuariivirga sp. (assembly GCA_041739715.1). Classification (GTDB taxonomy): domain Bacteria; phylum Pseudomonadota; class Alphaproteobacteria; order Rhizobiales; family Aestuariivirgaceae; genus Aestuariivirga. Next base: position 9,520 of record JBGSNJ010000204.1, on the reverse strand, counting down.
CCATGCCGACGAGGTGGTGGTGGCGGCCGGCGGCGGCAGTCAGCAACTGCTCGATTCCGTGGGCATTGCCATCAGGCTGACGGCACCCCCGGGGCTGCTGTCGCACTCAAAACCTGCACCCGAACTGCTGCGGGGACTCCTGATGACCCCGGGCCTCCATGTCCGGCAGACCCGCGAAGGCCGGCTGGTGGCCGGCACGGATTTCGCCGGTGCTGACCCGATGGGGAAGGCGGACGCTTTGGCCCAGGACCTCCATGGCAGGGTTCAGGCCCTCGTCGCCGGCGCAGAGAAGGTCGCGCTCGATTTCCACACGGTGGGATACCGTCCGACCCCGGCCGACGGCTTTCCGGCCATCGGCCGACCGCGGAATCGCGAGGGCCTCTACGTCGCCGTCACTCATTCCGGTGTGACGCTGGCCCCCGCCATCGGCCTCTTCGCCTCAACCGAGCTCTTGGACGGCCGCCGCGACCCGCTGCTCGATCCCTATCATCCCGACAGGCCCGCCCTGCAATGACCATGCTGCCGCTTGCCGAAGCGCCCAAGGCGGTGCTTGCCGGATTCATCGCCGTCCTCACCGACATCGACGACACGCTGACCCTTCATGGGCGCCTGCCCGCGGAGGCTTTTGCGGCGCTGGAGAAGCTTCAGAGAGCTGGCCTCAAGACCGTGGCGATTACCGGGCGCCCCGCTGGCTGGTGCGATCACATCGCGCGGCAATGGCCGGTTGATGGTGTGGTGGGCGAGAACGGTGCCTTTTATTTTCGTTACGACGACTTGGCGCGGAAGATGATCCGCGCCTATGCGCAAGATGCGGAAGAACGCAGCGCCAATGCCGAGAGGCTCTGGGCCGCGGCGCGCCGCGTGCTCAAGGAATTTCCCGGCACGGCGATCGCCTCCGATCAAGCCTATCGCGAGATCGATGTCGCCATCGACTTTTGCGAGGACGTGCCGCCCTTGCCCCTAGCCACCGCGCAGAAGATCGCCGATGCCTTTGCCGCCGAAGGCGCAACCGCAAAGGTGAGTTCGATCCATGTGAATGCCTGGTACGGCACGCATGACAAGCTCACCATGAGCAAGAGGTTCCTCAGGGAAGTCTTTGATATCAGTGTCGAAAGTGAATCAGAGCGGATCGCCTATTGCGGCGATTCGCCCAACGACGCGCCCATGTATGCCTATTTCCCGAACGGAATCGGCGTGGCCAACATCCGGCCGCTGGCGCCGCTGATGTCGCACCTGCCGCGCTATGTCACTGCGGCCGAAGGCGGCTTCGGTTTCGCCGAATTCGCCGACCGCGTCATCCGTGCACGGAGCAGTTCTTGAGTCCAGTGCTGCAGGGGCTCATCATTGGTGCCGCCGGCGGAGTCCTGTGCTGGCTGGCCGGCTTGCCGGCGCCCTGGCTTGCCGGCAGCATGATCGCGGGCGTCATCGCGATCTTCGCCGGCGTGAAGGTCGGCATGCCCGACTGGCTCAAGGCCGTGGCCTTCATCTTCCTCGGCATCCAGACCGGGACGGCCGTCACCTGGGACACGGTCGACCGCGCCGCCAATTGGCCGATCAGCATCCTGTTCCTCGGCGCCACCGTTGTTGCAGTGACCTGGGCCTGTTACCGATTCTATGTCCACCGCGGCTGGGATCAGCCCACCGCGCTGTTTGCAAGCCTGCCCGGCGCTTTGGCCCTGGTACTGCTGCTGGCTGCCAACAGCAGCGCCGACATGCGCCGCGTCACCATCGCGCAGTGCATCCGGCTGTTCTTCCTGGTTGCGGCACTTCCCGCCGTCATCAGCCTGATCTCGCCGGAGGAGGGGCTCCATCTGCAGCAGCCCGTGGCCGGCGACATTGCTGGCATCGCCACACTTGTCGCGATCGCCACCGTTGCGGGCCTGGCGCTTGAGAAGCTCCGCTTTCCCGCCGGCCTCATCCTTGGTCCCACCCTCGTGGCTGCGGGTTTCGAACTGTCGGGTATCGTCGACGGCGCGTTGCCTGCCGGATTGCTGATCCCCGCCAATGTCATTCTCGGCGTGATGATCGCGGCCCGCTTCACCGCATTCAGCTTCGGCGAATTCCTTGCCGCCCTGCGCGAGGGCTTCTCGGGTTTCCTCATTGCGCTGGGGATTGCGGCTGTTGGCGCCGCAATCACCGCCTGGGTCGCGGATCTGCCGCTGGCACTGACCCTGCTGGCCTTCTCGCCCGGCGGCCTCGATGCCATGACCATCATGGCCTTCGCGCTGAATCTCGATCCCGCCTATGTCGGCGCCCATCAGGTGGCGCGCTATCTCGGCATGGCGCTGCTCATGCCGGTGGTCACCACACTCCTCCTGCGGCGTATTGTACCTCGCGCGAACGTGACTTCGCCTGCCCTCCGCAGCGGTCTAGATCCCGACTGATGGAACAGCTCGACGTGATCCTGCCCTACAAGGGCGCGCTGGTGATCGGCGCGCTCGCGGGGTTCCTTGTGCTGGAACGTCTTTTCCCGATGGCCCGCCTCGTCCACGGCCTGCGCCAGATCGGGCGCAACCTGTCATTGGCGGGGATCAATGCCGTGCTGTCCTGGCTGGTCGTTGTGCCGGTCTCGGCCTTCGCGGCGCAGTGGGCGCTGGACTGGCGGCCTCAATGGTGGGGCGGCTGGACAGGGCTTGCTCTCGATCTTCTCATCCTCGACTGCTGGATCTACTGGTGGCACCGCGCCAATCACGAGATCCCCTTCCTCTGGCGCTTCCATGAAGTGCATCACCTCGACGAGACCCTGGACGCCACTTCCGCGCTACGCTTCCACTTCGGCGAGGTGCTGATGTCGTCGCTGGTACGCGCGGCGCTGATCTGGGTGTTGGACATTCCGCTCTCCAGCGTCATCGTCTTCGAGACCCTGCTTGCCGTCTGCGCCATCTTCCATCACTCGAATCTTCGGATTCCGGTTTGGCTGGAGAGGCCGCTGTCTTACGCGATCGTGACGCCCTCCATCCATTGGGTGCATCACCACGCCATCCGGGCGGACACGGACTCGAACTATTCCGCGGGTCTTTCCATCTGGGATCGTCTCTTCGGCAGCCGCAGCGCCACGCACCGCACGCCCGACATGCCGATCGGCGTCGAAGGCCGAACCGACCGCAGCCTGCCGGGCCTCATTGGCCGACCGCTGGAGCCCTAGGCAACCTTCGTCTCGATGGCCGCCGCCGCCTTGCTCAGCGCACCGGGGTTGACCGTCATGATGGCGTTTGGCGTACCGGCGGCCGCGAAGACTTCCGGGTAGGCGAGGAGGTCGGTGTCGAGGTATGTGGCCATCGGCGTGTCGTGACCGATGGGCGGAATGCCGCCGATTGCATAGCCGGTGACCGCGCGCACGAAATCTGCATCGGGCCGGTCGAGGGCTTCTCCGATGGCGGCAGCCACCTTGACCGTGTCGACACGGTTGCGGCCCGAGACGAGGAGTAGGATCGGACGTCGCGAATCCTTGCCGCAGAAGACCAGTGACTTCACGATCTGGCCCACGTCGCATCCGCAGGCGGCCGCGGCGTCATCGGCGGTGCGGGTGCTCTCGGGCATGATTGCGATGCGGACCTCAAGTCCGGCTGCCATGGCAGCGCCACGGACCTTGGCTACGGCTCGAGGTTCCGGTTCGGGATTGGCACTTTCCATGCAGGATCCGGCTGTATCTGTTGCAACGGGCGTTAACTGTGCCAGTCTGGCACGGTGCGCTGGCTTGGAGTTGAAGTTTGGTCAATGCCGGCACATCATTCAAGGGCGATGCTGGATTGACGCAGGCACTGCGCCAGGCCCGCGCGGCGGAGGCCGCCCATGCCGATGCGGTTTTCGCGCTCCGCGATGCGAAGGCAATTCGGCTCCAGCTGCTGAAGGACGATCTAATGCCGATCGTTGCGGCACTTCCTCGGTCCGAGCATCTGTTTGATCTTGCCTTGGTACCTGGCGATCCGCCGCGCCTCTGGATCGATCTCATCTCCTATGTGGTCATGGAGCCTGAACACCGCAGCTACCGGCTCTACGAGGACCGCCAATCGGGTCGTGAAATCCTCTTCGAAAGCGAAGACCGTGCGCTCATGGTTGAGCGGATCCGCCGGCACATGGCCCATCGCCTGGTGGCGCGGCAGTATCAGATTGCTTCCGTCACGTCAGCAGACAGGCCCGCGGGCTTCTCGGTCGGATCGGTGATCCTGGCCTGGCTGGCCGGATTCGCGCTTGGTGCGCTTGCCCTCTTGGCGGCAGCTATCCTCTTGGGAAAGCTTGAGATTTAGCCTGCCACATTGGCGTTACATTCTGAAATACCTTTTGATTTCAGTTCCATCCCGGCGCCTGTTAGCCCTTAACAGAGGGGCAAGACAATCTAAGGAATCATGCGGACTTTCGGGTCTGCGGTTCAAGTTCACTACGGGGTGGCAGTTTGACGAAGACTTTGAGCCTGGCGCGCGATCACGAGAATCAACGTGAGGTGGTTCGTACGCCGCGCAGCAATCGGCAGCTTCCGCAGCTTCTCGCACCATTCGCCACACTTGCCGAAGGCCTGGACTATGCCGCACAGGGCGTGACGGGCTTCAACTTCTATTCCGCCCGCGGTGCGTTGCAGGATGTTCTGCCCTATGCGCTGCTGCGCCGCCGGGCGCTTTCGACCGCGCGCAAGCTCCTGTCGCTTGGCTTTGAACGTGGCGACCGGGTGGCCGTCGTTGCCGAGACCGGGCCGGATTTCATTGTCGTCTTCTTTGCCTGCCAGTATGCCGGCCTCGTTCCCTGCCCGATGCCCTATACGATGTATATCGGCGGAAAGGACGCCTATGTCGAGCGTGTGGCGGGCATGCTGCGTGCAGCGCGCGCCGGAACGGTCATCACCCCGGAAGACCTTCTCGGCCACATCTCGGAAGGTGCCGACCGCGCTGGCGCAAAGCGCGTCCTGACCTTCGGCGATCTGCAATCCCTGCCGGAAGCAGCCACCAAGCTTGAGCCATTCCGGGCGGACGAGCAGGCCTATATCCAGTATTCCTCGGGTTCGACATCCAGCCCCAAGGGGGTGCTGATTTCGCAAGCGGCCATTGCCGCCAATACCCGGGGCATTCTGCGCCACGGCATGCGCATCACGCAGGATGACAGGGCTTTCTCGTGGCTTCCGCTCTATCACGACATGGGCCTTGTCGGCTTCTGCCTGGCGCCGATGATGGGCCAGTGCACCGTCGACTTTCTCGCCACGACGTCCTTTGCCCGGCGCCCGGCGCTGTGGCTGAAGCTGATGTCGGACAATCAGTCGACCATCACCTATTCGCCGAGCTTCGGATACGATCTTGCGGCGCGGCGCATCAATGGCGATGCGCCCTCGCTCAACTTGTCGCGCCTGCGCGTGGCAGGCATCGGCGGCGACATGGTGCGCGCCGACGTGCTGCAACTCTTCGCCGATACGCTTGGCGTGGCCGGCTTCAGGTCTGCCGCCTTCCTGCCCAGCTACGGTATGGCTGAGACAACGCTGGCCATTTCCTTTGTCGATGCCGATGCGCCTTTCCGTATCGACTCGATCGACCGTCATGCGCTCAAGACCGAGGCCCGTGCCGTACCGGCCAAGGGCGAGGCTGCGCGCAGCTTCGTGGTCTGCGGCAAACCCATGCCGGACAGCGTCGTCGAGATCCGCAACGACTCGGGCCAGCCGCTTGGCGAACGCCGGGTCGGGCGCATCTTCGTGAAGTCGCCGAGCCTGATGGCGGGTTACTATCACAATGAAGATGCCACCTCCGCGGCGGTGGGGAGCGATGGATTCCTGGACACCGGCGACATGGGATACTGGCTGGATGGTGAGATCGTTATCACCGGCCGCGCCAAGGATCTCATCCTGCACAATGGCCGCAATATCTGGCCGCAGGACATTGAATGGGCAGCCGAGCATATCGAACCGCTGCGTTCGGGCGACGTTGCTGCCTTCGCCGTCGAGGGCCGGGATGGCGACGACGACGTGGTGGTGCTGGTACAATGCCGGCTTCAGGATGAAGTTTCGATCGAGTCGCTGCGCCACGCCGTGTCAGCGGCCATCCACCGGAGCGCCGGCGTCGAGTGCAAGATCGTGATGGTGCCGCCCAAGAGCCTGCCCTTCACCTCGTCAGGCAAGCTGTCGCGGTCCGCAGCGAAGCAGAAGTATCTTTCCGGCGAAATCGCCGAGATCATGCAGCCTGTGTTCTTGCAGGCGGCGCAATAGGCCCGGATTCGTCCGGGACTTCACAAGGCCGATGGACAAGACAATTGCAATTACCGGCGCCACCGGCTTTGCCGGTGGGTATGCCGTCAGCGAACTCCTGAGCCGCGGCCACCGGTTGCGCGCATTGGTGCGCAATCCGCAGCGCGCGCACCTGCCGGCGGCCGTCGAGGTGGTGCAGGGCGATCTCTTCGACGCCGAAGCGCTCGATCACCTGCTGCGTGGCGTCGATGCGGTGCTGCATCTTGCCGGCGCCATCTCGGCACTCACCGAACACGACTACTTCCGGGTCAACGCGCATGGCACGCTGGCGCTGGCCGAGGCGTCGTTACGCCATGGCGTGAAGCGCTTCGTGCATGTCTCGTCGCTCTCCGCCCGCGCGCCGCAGCTGTCGCCCTATGGCGCCAGCAAGCGGGCAGGGGAGGACGCGGTGTTCAAGCTCATGGCCCGTCTCAACGCGGTGATTCTCCGCCCGCCTGCCGTCTATGGCCCGGGCGATCGTGCCACGCTGCCGCTGCTGCGCGAGCTGACACGGCCCTTCGCCGTCATTCCGGGCCGGCCCGGCAATCGCTTTTCGCTGGTCCATGCGGCGGATCTGGCGCGTTTTGCCGCCGATGCGCTGGTCAATCCGGCCGACGGTCTGCACGAGATCAGCGACGGCACGCCCAACGGCTATGGCTGGGATGAACTTCTGGACATTGCCGGGCGCGAGCGGGGCGGGCCGATCCGCGCCATATTTCTGCCCCGGGCTATGCCGCAAACCATCGCGGTGGCGGCCGAGGCGCTCGCCCGCGCCACCGGCAAGCCGGGTATGATCAATTGCGGCAAGATCGCAGAACTCTATCACCCCGACTGGGTGGCGCGTGACGGCGGGCTGGTTCTGCCAGCGCCGATCCGATTTGCGACAGGCCTTCCGGAGACGCTGGCGTGGTATCGCCAGGCCGGATGGTTGCCTCGGGCAGGCGGCACCGATAGAAGCGGGGCCATATCGAAGAAGGAAGCCGGACCGTGACCGATACCGTTACCGAGATCTGCAAGCTGCTGGAACCGTTCAACACAGTCGGCGCCACGCTTTCGCCTTCGACCGACATTTCCACCGACCTCAACATCGATTCCGTCACGGTGATGGATTTCGTGATGGAGGTCGAGGACCATTTCGACATCGAGATTCCGCTGAACGTCCTTTCCGAAACCCGCACCATCGCCGACCTCGCCAAGGTCGTCGAGGCCCGCGCAAAGAAGGCCTGATCCATGACCGACCTCTTCGACAAGCACAGGCATATCGCAGAGCGCCACCAGCGCATGCTGCAGCTGGGCGTCAATGCCGTGGGGGTGACCAACCAGCGCCTGCTGTCGCCCACGCGCGCCATCATCGATGGCCGCGAGACCATTCTGGCCGGCACCAACAACTACATGGGCATCACCTTCGACCCCGATTGCATCGCGGCCGGCAAGGGCGCGCTCGACCAGTTCGGTACGGGCACCACAGGCTCGCGCATCGCCAACGGATCCTACAGCCTGCACAAGGATCTCGAAGCGGAACTCGCGCGCTTTCTCGACCGCAAGCACTGCATCGTCTTCACCACCGGCTACCAGGCGAACCTCGGCATGATGTCGGGACTTGCGGGTCCGCGCGACACGATCTATCTGGACGCCGACTCGCATTCTTCCATTTATGACGGCTGCACCCTGTCGGGCGCCAAGCTGGTGCGGTTCCGCCACAATGACGCGGCCGATCTCGACAAGCGCCTGGCGCGCGGCGAGGAAGACGGCGGCGGCCGGCTCGTGGTGCTGGAAGGCATCTACTCGATGCTGGGCGACCGCGCCCCCCTCGCCGATTTCATCGAGGTCAAGAAGAAACACGGGTTCCAGCTGCTGGTGGACGAGGCGCATTCCTTCGGCGTGCTGGGACCGAAGGGACGCGGTCTCGCCGACGAAGCGGGGCTCGAGGACGAGGTTGATTTCGTGGTCGGCACCTTTTCCAAGAGTGTCGGTGCCATCGGCGGATTTGGCGCCGGCAATCATCCGCTGTTCGAATATCTGCGCTATGCCATGCGCCCCTACATGTTCACGGCGTCATCTTCGCCGGCCTCGATCGCGACTTCGATTGCGGCCATCCGCAAGCTTGCCGCCGAACCGCAGCGGCGCGACAGGCTGAGCGAAAACTCGGCACGTCTGTTCCACGGCTTCAAGGAGCTGGGTCTCGACATGGGCTGCGACACGGTCAGTCCGGTCATCGCCGTGAAGTGCCCGGACGAGCCTTCGACCATCGCCATGTGGAACGCGTTGCTCAAGGCGGGCGTCTATGTGAACATCGCGCTGCCGCCTGGAACGCCGAACAAGCTCTGCCTGCTGCGCTGTTCCGTGTCCGCCGCCCACACCGATGCTGACATCGACCGGATCATCACGCTCTTCGACAGCGTGGTGGCCCAGGGGCACGGCAAGAAGGTGGTGAACGGCTAGCGCACGGCCTTGCTGGAAAGCAGTTTCGGCAGCAACATCAGCCCGGCGATCACCGGGTGGCGCCGCTGCCAGGGCGATATCGCGATCTTCTGGCCGGAGTGGCGCTCGATCTTCCACACCAGATAGTCGGCGCCGCCGGAAAAGGTGAAGGATGCCTTGATCAGTCGTGCGGCGGCCCAGAGCTTTCCCGATGCTCTCTTCCTGCCCCAGCTTGCGGGTTGCGCTGCCGTTGCGGCGAGTGCCGCGGCCAGATCGCGATAGTAGCTTTCGTTTGCCGCCACCAACTGATCCGCGCGGTCGCCTGCTTCGGTCCGGAGTTCTGTTGCGTAGGTGGCGCGGAAACCGGCGGTCCAGATATCCAACGGATCGCCCATGGGAGAAAGGGCCTTGGCATGCGCAAACATGGTCTGCGCGGCTCTGGCGGCGGCTGAAATCACGTCGCGGCGCGCCTCCGCGTCGGCGGCAAAGACCAGCGCCGATGGCTGTGCGAAGCGGGCCCAGAAATAGGGATTGCTCCGCGTCATCCCGTTAGCGAAGAGCGGCATTGGCAGGACGGCATACTTGGCGCGATAGATCTGTCCCCCGATGTCGCATTCCGCGTAGTAGACATTGGGCGGGATCAGCCTGCAGCCCAGTCGGCTCAGGACATTGGCCGAGACCCCGCGGAGATCGCGGGTCAGCACGTAGAGATCGATCAGCGATTCGGTCGTGGCGACGCCACGCAGGCAGGAACCATAGGCCAATACGGCCATGACGCCGTCATGGGCGCTGCGCACGTGGCTGGCCATCGCCGCGATCTCGGGCGGAACAGGCTGTTCGAGCGACCTTGCCAGCAATGTCTCGGCGGCGTTCATTCACCGGCAAACATAGGTGAAGACG
>JBGSNJ010000195.1:0-26184 GCA_041739715.1 Aestuariivirga sp. | reverse complement strand
CCAGCCTCGGCGAGGGCACGCCGCATTGGGGCCGCTGGCGCGACGGCATGGGCGTCGACACCGCGCGGGCGAAGCTCTTCGGCCGCACCGTGGACCTCATCGGAAAGAGGCTGGCAGCCTATGGCAAGGGGCCCGAGCGCTTCGGACTGATCCACTGCGACCTGCGGCTGGCCAATCTGCTGATCGACGGCAAGGCGGTGAAGGTCATCGACTTCGACGACTGCGGCTTCGGCTGGTACATGTATGACGCCGCAACACCGGTCTCCTTCTACGAACACGAGCCGCAGGTGCCGTCCCTCATCGAGTCGTGGAAGGCGGGTTATCGCCGGGTGATCGATCTCAGCCGCGCGGATGAGGCGGAGATTCCCACCTTCGTGATGCTGCGCCGTCTGCTGCTGGTCGCCTGGATCGGCTCGCATGCCGAAACCGACCTCGCCAAATCCATGGGCCTTCCCTACACGGAAGGCACCATGGGACTCTGCGAGGACTATCTTCGCAAGTTCGGCTAATACCTCAGGCCTGGTTAAGGGCCTCGAGGCTTTCCGGCAGGATCTGGCCGCCGTCGACGATGATGGTCTGCCCCGTGACATAGCCTGCCTCCTTCGAGGCGAAGTAAAGGGCCGCGTAGCCGATATCTTCCACCGTGCCGAGCTTCTTGAGCGGGATCGAGGCGGCCATGGTCTTCTGATATTCCTCGCCCATGCCGATCAGGCCTTCTGTGAGGATGTTGCCGGGAAGAACCGCATTCACGGTGATGCCGTAGCGCGCCAGCTCGATGCAGGCGGTCCGCATGAAGCCGAGCTGGCCGGCCTTGGTGGCACCGTAGTGCGTCCAGCCGGGAAAGCCGGTGACCGGGCCGGTGATGGACGAGGTCAGGACGATGCGGCCCTGATCGGATGTCTTGAGGTAGGGGATGGCGGCCTTCACCGAATGGAAGGTGCCCTTCAAGTTCGTGTCTACGACCTCGTCCCATTGCTCGGAGGTCATCTCCTCCAGCTTGGCCGGCGGGAAGATGCCGGCATTGGCGCAGAGCACGTCGAGGCCGCCGTTCTTGTCGGCGACGGTCTTCATGACCTTGTCCATGCTGGCCATGGAGGTGACGTCGCCGGCGAGTCCGAAGGCGCCATGGCCGATCTCCTTTGCCGCCGCTTCCGCCTGGTCGGCGTGGCGCGCCACGATCGCAACTTTCGCACCGGCATTTGCCAGAACGCGGGCAATGCCCTTGCCGATTCCCTTGGATCCGCCAGTCACCACGGCGGAGCGGCCCTTGAGCGATTGAGTCATCATGTCCTCCCGGTCTCGTCTTGTGTCTTTGCGCGGCGCATGGCCAGGATCAGGCCATAGCCTCCAATGAGCAGAATCGTCGCCCCGATGGTCGACACGGTGCCGAGCACCGGAACGCCAGGCGTATAGCCAGCCACCATCTTGGCATAAAGATACTCCGGCACGGTGGTGTCAGCGCCGGTGGTGAAGAGCGACAGCGGAAAATTGCCCCAGGACAGCAGGAAGGCGAAGAGCGCACCTGAGAAGAGTCCGGGAAAGAGCACCGGAAGCGTTACCTCGCGCAGCACCTGCCAGCGCGTGGCGCCGAGATCGAAGGCGGCTTCTTCCAGCGCGGGATCGAAGCTGTAGACCTGTATCGAGATCACCAGCGTCACCACCGGCACGATCCACACGAGATGCGCGAAAACGGCGGTCTTCCAGGAGAGCGGCAACCCCAGAGTGCTGAACCACAGCAGCAGGGCAAGCCCCAGAACCGACTGCGGAAAGAAGATCGGCAGCAGGATGAGCTTCTGATAGACCGAACGTCCCTTCCAGTCGTAGCGCGCAAAGGCGAGGGCACCGAAGAAGGCGATGACAACCGCGATGACGGTGACGCACAGGGCAATGGTGATGGATGTCGAGAGCAGCTGGCGGATTTCGATCGAGTTGAATGTCTTGGCCCACCAGTCGAGACCCCACTTGCTGATGGGAAACTGGAAGTAGCGGCTGGCGGTGAGCGAGGCGAGCGCGATGCAGATGGTCGGAAGATAGAGGAACACGATCACCGCAAGCGTCCAGACGGTGATGAGGGCGTGGCGGGTGCGCTGGCCTCGCGTCTCCATCGCCTATCTCCGCCCCAGGAAGGTGTCGAGGTCGAAGCGCCGCAGCGCCAGGACGACCAGTGTGCCGACCACCAGCATCAGCAGAACCGCCAGTGCCGATCCGAGCGGCCAGTTCTGTGAATAGGTGAAGGCGATCTCGATGTCGTGGGTGATCGGGATGACGCTCTGCCCGCCCAGCACCTTGGCCTCGGCAATGGCGCCGACGGCGAGGACGAAGGTCAGCAGAAAGCCGATGACCACGCCAGGCATGGACAGCGGCAGTTCCACCTCCTTGAAGACCTGCCACCGCGTCGCGCCAAGGTCAAAGGCCGCGTCGCGGGTTTCATTTGGAACCATGCTGATCCCGAGCGTCATGGGAAAGAGCATGAATGGCAGGTAAACATAGACCATGCCCAGCACGATGGCCGGTACGGTGAAGAGCATGCTTTCGAGTTGAAGGCCGAAAAGCGACTTGAGCGAACCCAGCAGCACCCCGTTCTTGATCAGGAAGAGTACCCAGCCATAGAGGCGGATATTCTCGGAGACGAAGAGCGGAATAGTGAAAAGCAGAGTCAGCAGCGTTGCCCATTTGCCAAAGAGGCGTACGAGCCCGTAGGCAACAGGGTAGCAGATGGCCGCCAGCAGGACGACGGTGACGACCGCAAGCCCAAGGGACCACAGGAAGGAAATGTAGCTCGTACTTTCGAAGATCGTCACATAGTTCTCGAGCGTCGGCGTGCCGGCGAAGGAGAAGCTGCGCGGCGGCATGAAGCTGAACCAAATGACCGCCATCAGGGGCGCGGCGAAGCCGGCCAGCAGGAAGAGCATGACCGGGATGGCGGACCTTGTGCCTTGCGAGAGCGCCATGATCAGTCCGTCACCAATATCGCGTCCCTGGCATCCCAGCCGATGATCACCTCGTCATCGAGCTTTCCGGTGAAGGGCTGTTGGCGGAGCTTCTCGACCACGAACACGCTGTCGCCGACGCGGACCTGATACTGGATTCGAGACCCGAGGGCATATTCGTTGTAGAGGCGCCCGGACACGGCGTTGTCGGCTTGTTCCGGCGACTCGAGAAAGCGCAGGAACTCCGGGCGGATTACCATGTGACCCTGGACAAAATCCTGCGGGACTGGCGGTGCCTTGAGGTGAAGTCCGGTGGTGGCGTCATGCAGCCTGCCGTCATGGCCACGACTCACGGGCAGGACATTCACGTCGCCGACGAACTCCGACACGAAACGCGTACTGGGCGTCGAGTAGATCTGCTGCGGCGTTCCGACCTGAACCAGCCTGCCCGCGCGCATGACGCCGATGCGATCACTCATCACCATGGCCTCCTCGAGGGAATGGGTGATGTAGACGAAGGTCTTGCGCGTCTCGCGATGGATGTCCTTGAGTTCCTTCTCAAGAGTCTTGCGCAGTTTGTAGTCGATGGCCGACAATGGCTCGTCGAAGAACAGGATCTGCGGATCATAGGCCAGCGCCCGGGCCAGGGCCACGCGCTGGCGTTCGCCGCCGGAACATTTGAGCACGTTCTTGCCGTAGTAGGACTGCGGCAGGCGCAGGAGATCCATCAGTTGCAGCGCGCGTGCCTTGCGCTTCTCCGGCGCCTCGCCGCGGATCTTCAGCGAAAACTCGATGTTCTGCCCCACCGTCCGGTGCGGGAAGAGGGCCAGCGACTGGAACACCATGCAGGTGGGCCGCTTGTTGGCCGGAATGTCGTTGATGCGCTCGCCACGCAGCAGGATGTCGCCGCTGGTCGGGGTGTCCATGCCCGCCAGCATGCGCAGCATGGTGGTCTTGCCCGAGCCGGACGGCCCAACGATGGTGAAGAACTCGCCCTCGGCAATGTCGAGGTCGATCGAGTCGACCGCCGCCTGCGGGCCGAACATCTTGCATACTGCCTTGAGCGAGAGGATCGGTTGGGTATCGGGCATCGGGTCCTGGCACTCTCCGCAAAAACGACCCCCTGCGAGCGGATCGCAGGGGGCAGTGTCGATGGTGACGCGATCAGCCGCCGGATGCTTCGCGCTTCGCCGCCGTCATGATGTCGAGCAGCTTGTCGTAGTCCGGCACGATGTCGTATTCGACCGAGCGCGACATCTCCTCAGCGAGACTGTCCCACTGGATCGCGTCGAGCTCTTCCTTGGTGAAGAGCTTGAAACACTCCGGATTGCCCATCTGCGAGACGGGATTGAAAGTGCCTTCGGCGAAGGCCACCGTATGCGACATCTCGGGCGACTGGACATACTCAAGGAAGTCCGCCGCCAGCGGCGAGAGTTCCGGATTGTTCACCGTTGAGGTGATCTCGATCCATGAGATGCCGCCCTTGCCGCCGGCCATCGGTCCGGTCTTGGGCGTGATGCCGCGGATCTCCGGATGACCGTCGGCGCGCGCGGGCGAGGCCGAGTAGGTGCCGCCCGTCAGATGGAAGTCAATCTCGCCAGCGATCAGCGACTGGTTCATGGTCGCAATGTCACCCACCACCTTGGCGCCCTTGAACACGCGCTTGGCAGTCTCGGTAAACTTCGCCACTTCCTCGTTCGAGTGTGTCTTGAAGGGGTCGAATCCGGCGATACAGCAGATGCAGAAGACGTTCCAGTCGTCCGACTCGAGAATGCCGTACTTGCCGTCATTGGCCGCGTCGTTCCAAAGATTCCAGCCCTGGTCCTCTGCAGTGGCACGGCTCACCTTGTCGGTGTTGACCACGAAGCTGTAGGGCCCGAAGCGCTGCGCCATGCCCAAAAGCTCCGTGCCGGAATCGTCCATGGCCCACTTGTAGGGTGGCTTGAACTCCGGCATCATCTTGTCGAAGAAGGGTTCGAACCTCGCGCGGTCGAGCGGCTTGATCAGCTTCTCGGGAAACATGACCTTGCGCGCCCAGGGGTTGTTGACGTTGATCAGGTCCCACACATTCGTCTCGCCGGCGCGCAGCCGGTTGATCATGGTCGGATCGTTGGTGAGCGACTCCGCCTTGACCGTCGCTCCGGTCTTGGTGCGGAACGGATCGAGCACCTGGGCCGAGTTATAACCCTCCCAGCACAGGATGTTCAGTTCCTTCTCGCGCGCCGCCTGCGCGCTGCCCGGCAGAACGCTTCCGGCGCCGGCGAAAGTCGCCGCCATGAGTGCCGATTGCTGCATGAAATTGCGGCGTGACATCTTGCTGCCGTTGGCCATATCTCACTCCCTCATTGTTTTTCTGGTGCGCCTGCCCATCGGAAGGCTTATCGCGAATTCAGCACCAAAATTTCATCCGAGTAAAGAGCGATTCTGCTCAGGAATTCGATCGTCGGTCCAGGAGATGCGCAAGATCGGAACTCGACATGACGTGGCAGTAGATCATGTTGATGATCTCAAGCTCCTTGACGTGAAGGTCGTCCGTGGCGGCGGCACAACAGTCGTCGAGCACGATCACCGCATAGCTCTCGTCGGCCAGGCTGCGGACCGTCGAAGAGACGCACTGGTCGGTGAAGATGCCGCAGCAGATTACTGTCCGGATGCCGAGATTGTGGAGGATAAGGCGCAGGTTGGTTCCGGTGAGCGCCGAATCCGTCGTCTTGGTGACCACAATTTCATCCGCGACTGGCTGAAGTTGAGGCACAAGCTGGGAGGGCTGTTCGTCCTTGGGAAGCAGCAGATTGTTCCAGCCTGGCAGTTTCTGCGACAGCGAGCGGTCGCGCCCGTCCTTGGTATGGCATGCAATGCGGGCAAAGACGCACTCGATGCCCGTCCGTCGGGCGAGGTCCAGCATCCTTGCCGTGTTCGGAATGACCGACGTCCGCATGCGGTCATGGAACGGCGTCCAGAGATCGTAGCGGCGCTGCTCTTCCGGCGAGAGTGAAGACCGGTCCGGCCGCTCCAGGTAGGTATTCTGGACATCGATGACGAGCAGCGCGGTCGCCTTGGGATCGAGCACGGGATCATCCGGCTCCGGCGCGCCCATGTAGTAAAGCGAACGGTACTTGGTCTTCCAGCTCATCGGCAATCCTCAGAAGCGATAGGTGAACAGTCCGCGGTCTTCGTAGGCCTGCGCGGCCTCCTCCACGAAGCCAGCCATGCGCTCGGCGCCATGGTCCCGGCGAAGGGTCGCCGCGGCGTCCAGGAGCTGCTGCCTTGACCGTGCACGGCCGGGTCGCAGCAGCTCATAGACCTGCATGATAAAGTCCTGGGGCACATCGACGAGTTCGGCCGCGCGTTCGAAGTTGAACGCCAGCGTCGGCCGGCCCGCATCCCGCGCGATGTCCGCCTGGGCCCTCAGCGCATCGGGCGTGATGCGGAGATCCTCCATTGTGACATCGCCCGCCATCACGGCATCGAGGGTGATGTCGGTCAGGCGGAGGCCGCGCTTCCCCCGGATCCTGTCGGGCTGAGTCTCGGCCAGAGGATAGTCGTTTCGGCTCAGAGTCATGACTTCGCTCCCGTCAATGTCACCTCGACCTCTTCCGGGGCAGCACCCTCGGCGGTGAGTCCGGTCTCGATCGCATAGATCAGCGCCACCCGCGCGTGATAGCGCGAACCCATGGCCTCGCCCCGTTGCGGCACGATGACCGGCTCGGGCATTTCACCCAGCGCATAGGCCGCGGCATTGGCACCGAGCCCATGGTAATGGGCGAGCTGTGTGATCGGTGCGTTCGAGAAGAGTTCGAGATTGTTGTGCGGCAGCCGATCCTTGCTGTGGATGACGGCTGTACCCTTGGCCTGCAGCCCGATGCCGATACCGCTGCCCGCCAGCCGGGCCGCGGAGAGTCCAAGGAAGGATGTATCAGCAGTGTGCAGGAAGCGTACCACCCGTGGCGCAAGCCCCCGCGCGCGGATCGCCGACATGATCTGGTGCAGGACATCCGACAGGCGGTGGCCTGCTGTGGTCTGGAACAGCTTCAAGCCGAAGGCCGGGCTGATGCCGATCACGATATCGCCGGGCGCCGTCCCGGGCAGGGCCGCGCCCAGACTGCGATACCGGATGCGGCGGGCCTCTTCCTTCTCGTGCATCGCCTCCGAGCGCAGCACCTCCTTCTGGTCGAGCACATCGCGGATGGCATTCAACTGCTGGCGCCGCTCCTCGGTCACGCGATAACCGGTACCGGGACCGAGATAGGTGTTGGGATCATTCACCGCACTGATGACCTTGCCGTCGCGGATCATCGCCGAGGTCTGCAGGTAGTCGCCCGAAACCCGGAGCTTCACGACATTGAGCAGGTTTTCTGCCTCTTCGCGGAAACCGCGCCAGGCCAGCGCCTTGATCACATCGATCACACCGATGCCGCGGTCCTTGATCGCTTCGCTGATGAAGCTCACGTCCCGCGGACTGAAACTGCGGGTCTCGTCCGATCCCGAAGCCACGGCCACGCTCTGCTTCATCTCGGCGGTCGGCTGCGCCAGCTTCAGCTCCTCGAAGACCGCTGACACGGCCGCAATAGCCCGCCTGCGCAGGTCCAGTGCCCGTTCCTCCGGCAGCGGCGTCAGCCCGCCATCGGCCTCGAAGTCGCGCTGCAGCACCAGATAGTCCTCCAGCTCCTCGCCATTGAGCAGAGAGGGATTGAAGGAATTGTCGTACTTCAGGATCGAACCGAAACCGGAGCAGATGAGGTCGGATCCGGCGACGAGATAGGGCAGGATCTTGGCGCCGACGCGGATTTCCGACTCGGTCGAGCGCGCATCGTTGCCCGACGCGCATTCGAGGTCGAGCCAGACAGCGATCAGGTTTTCCGCCATGAGTTCGCGTATGCCGCCCGGCATCGTGGCGGTCAGCGGCGCACCGTCGATGCCGCCGTTCTGAGTGCCCTGCACGCCCATGCCGCGCTGCAGGCACAGGCAGCGCGCCTCGAGATAGAGCAGCGACTTGGACTCGTGAAATCCCATCAGCAGTTCGGAGCCTGCACCGGAGGTGCAGCGCATCTTGATGCCCCGCGAGGCGTAGGCCGCGGCAAGGAAGGCCTTGGACCAGGGCGTGTCGTCGCCGTCGATGAAGGTCTTCTCGGTGCCGTAGACGGACACGGTTTCCGCGTAGGAGGTAAAGCCGGCCATTCCGATTCGCAGTTCCTCGGCCTCCTCGCTGGAACACTGGAACAAAGTGCCCCACCGCCCGACGGCGCCACCCACCGCGCAGGCCAGCGCATTGGACCAGGCATTGCGCGACACCCGCATGGTTGTCTCGATCTCGTCGAAGCCAAAGGCCACCGCGGTTGCCGCGTCGGCAGCGAGTTGCAGCGGGTCGTCCTTCGCGTTTGTGACATGCGCCTGGTTGCCGGGCGTGCGGCGCGCCCGCATCTTCGAATAGGCAAAGGCAATTTCGAGAGCATTGAGATGGGACACAACCTCGGCGAGCTTGGCCGGGGTCATGCCATGCGCGAGGCGGACGAGGTCCTCGCGCGGCACATTCATGTCGACCAGCATGCGGGCCAGCTGTGCGGAGTCCATCGCCATGGCTTCGGGTGCCATTGCCACGTCGATGTGGTGGCGCGCGATGAAACGGTCGATCATGTCGAAGTCATGTTCGAGGACGCCGTCGAGCGAGACGACCTTGCCGCCGCTCACTTCCAGTCCGGGCTTTGGATCGGCGGGGCTGGAGAAGGCGCTGAAGCCGTTGGCTGCGTCTTCCGCCGCGAAGCGATCGAGCCGCAGCGGCCGCTGGTCCCAGTCGGCATAGCGTTTCCAGCGGTTGGGCGTCGTCATGGCGTCACGGCTTCCACCTCGGCGGCTGGTGCCCTGGGCTTTCCCTTCACCTTCTCCCGCATCCACTGGAAGACGACATAGAGCAGCGGGATGAGGAAGATGCCGACCAGTGCGGCAGCCAGCATGCCGCCGAAGACGGCGGTGCCGACGCCACGGCGGCTCAGCATGCCGGCGCCTTCGGCGATCACCAGCGGCACAAGGCCTGCGATAAAGGCAAAGCTTGTCATCATCACGGCGCGGAAGCGTTCCTTGGCGCCCTCGGTCGCAGCCTCGGCGATGCCAAGTCCCTGGCGCCGGCGCTCCATGGCGAATTCCACGATGAGGATGCCGTTCTTTGCGGCAAGCGCGATCAGCACCACGAGCCCGATCTGAGCGTAGAGATTGTTGTCGAGCCCCGACCATTTCAACGCCAGCATCGAACCCATGATGCCGGCCGTCACAGAGAGAAGTACCGCGATAGGGATGGTCCAGCTCTCGTAGAGACCGACGAGAAAGAGATAGGCGAACAGCAGGGCCAGTCCCAGGATGATGGTGGTCTTGCCGCTGGCTTCCTTCTCCTGCAGCGCGGTACCGGTCCACTCGTAGCTGTAGCCCTGGGGCAGCGCGGCGGCCGATGTCCGTTCCATCGCGGCAATCGCCTCGCCGGAGCTGTAACCGCGCGCTGGCCCGCCATTGATGGTGGCGCTGCGCAGGTTGTTGAAGCGGATCAGCGACTGCGGACCGAGGATCAGGCTGGCCTCGGCAAAGGCGCGGACCGGTACCATCTCGCCCTTGTTGTTGCGCACGTTGATCCGGTAGATGTCGTCGATCCTGCTGCGGTCCGACGCCTCGCCCTGCACGACCACCTGCCACGTTCGGCCAAACAGGTTGAAGTCATTCACATAGGCGCTGCCGAGTACCGCCTGCAGCGTGCTGAAGACATCGGAGACCTGGATACCCAGCGTCTGCACCTTGTCGCGGTCGATGTCGAGCCAGAGCTGCGGTGTGCTGGCCGAGAAGGTTGTGAAGACGCGCTGCAGCACCGGATTCTGGTTGGAGGCGAAGACCAGGCCGCGGGCTACCGCCGCGATGTCGGCGGCGGGCGCGCCGGTCATGCTCAGCAGCTGATACTCGAAGCCGCTGCCATTGCCGAGGCCGATGATCGGAGGAAGATTGTAGAAGATCACGTTGGCACGGCGGATCTGCTGGCCCTGGATGGAAAGCCTGCCGATCAGTGCTTCGGCCGAGAGCGAGGGATCCTTGCGGTCGGCGAAGGGCTTCAACGTCAGCACCAGCAGGGCAGCATTGGACTTCACCTGACCGTCCAGCATGCTGTAGCCAACCACCGACATGATGCCATCGACGCCAGGCGTCTGGCGGACAACGTCCTCAACCTGGCGCGTCACTTCGTTGGTGAGATTCACGGACGAACCCTCGGGCAGGATCACTTCGCCGAAAATGGCGCCCTGATCCTCGGACGGAAGGAAACCGGTCGGCGTCGTCTTGAACAACCAGCCGGTCGCGGGAATCATGACCGCCAGCGCCACGACGCCGAGGATGGCGATCCGCACCAGCCGCTTGACCACGGCGGCATAGCCGTCGCGCGCCAGATTGATGCCCGACATGATCTGCCGCATCGGAAAGCGCTTGGGCCCATGGCTGCTCTTGAGAAGAACGCCGCAGAGCGCAGGCGACAGGGTCAGGGCGTTGATGGCCGAGATGATCATCGAAACGGTGACGACCACGGCAAACTGCCGGAACAGCTCGCCCGAAATGCCCGGGATGAAGGCCACCGGCACGAAAACCGACATCAGCACCAGCGTAATGGCAATGATGGGCGCGGTGATCTCGCCCATGGCAAGCCGCGCGGCTTCGGCCGGCGAGAGCGAATGATCCGCCTCCATCTTCGCCTCGACCGCCTCCACCACCACGATGGCGTCATCGACGACGATGCCGATGGCCAGTACCAGCGCCAGCAGCGAGACGGTATTGGCGGAGTATCCCATCGCCATCATCACAGCGAAGGTACCGACCAGAGAGACGGGCACGGCGATCAGGGGAATGATGGTTGCGCGCAGCGAGCCGAGGAAGATGAAGACCACGATGACGACAAGCGCGAAGGCCTCGACCAGCGTCTTGATCACCTCGTGAATGCTTTCGGCGACGAAGACGGTCGTGTCGTAGGTTATCTTGTAGTCCATGCCCTCCGGGAACTGCTTCTTCGCTTCGTCCAGCAAGCCGCGCACGGCTTCGGCGCTGGCGATGGCATTGCCCCCCGGCGCCTGGTAGATGCCGATCACCGCGGCCGGACTTCCATCCTGGCGGCCCTGCTGTTCGGAGAGCCGCGCCGCCAGCTCGACGCGGGCCACGTCCCGCACGCGAACGAACGAGCCGCCCGGATCGGCCCGCACCACGACACTGCCGAATTCCTCCACCGAACTCAGCCGGCCCTGCGTCTGCACGGTCAGCTGGAAGCGCTGGTCGGGCAGCGCCGGCTGGGACCCGATGCGTCCGATGGCGGCCTGAATATTCTGCGCCCGAAGCGCATTGATGATGTCGGCAGGTGTCATGCCGAAATCGGCCAGGCGCTGCGGGTCGACCCAGATGCGCATGCTGTAGTCCGAGGGCGTCAGCAGCTGCACGTCGCCTACGCCCGGCACGCGCTTCAGGCGGTCGATGACGTTGATGGTCGCATAGTTCGAGAGGAAGAGCTGGTCATGCGACTCCTGGCTCGAGGTGAAGGCGATCAGCTGCAGGATGGCGGATGACTTCTTGGTCACCTGGATCCCCTGGCTGCGCACTTCCTGCGGCAGCTGCGCCTCGGCCAGGCTGACCCGGTTCTGCACGTTCACCGTGTTGAGGTCGGGATTTGTGCCGACCGCAAATGTGATGGTGAGCGCGTAACTCCCGTCATTGCCGCTGGTCGACTTCATGTAGATCATGTTATCGACGCCGACGACGCGGGACTCGAGCGGCTGACCTACGGCTGCCTCGACGACTTCGGCGCTTGCACCGGCATAGGAGGCCGTGACCGAGACTTGCGGCGGTACGATGTTGGGGAACTGCGCCACCGGGATCTGCTGCATGGCCACAAGGCCCGCGATGGTGATGACCAGCGAGATGACCACCGCAAGGCGCGGCCGGTCGATGAAGATCCCGGAGAACATGGATCAGGCCTCCGGCATAATGACGGTGGCCTGCACGGCCTGGCCCGGCCTGATTTTCTGGACGCCTTCGGTGACGACGAGATCGCCGGCCTGCAGTCCTTTCTTGATAACCAGCAGCATGCCCGAGGAGACTCCGGGCTCTACCCGCCGCACCTCGATCTTGTTCTCTGAATTCACCACCAGGACGAAGGGTCCGGTCTGGTCGATCTGGATGGCCACCTGCGGCACCACCAGCGAAGGCTGCGGCTTGTCGGATTCGACCACGGCGGTGACCAGCTGCCCATCGACCAGCAGGCGTTCGGGATTGGGAAAACTGGCCCGCACTTCGACCGTGTCGGTGCCGGCATTGACCGACACGTCCATGAAGTTGATCCGTCCGGTATGGGAATAGCGATCACCCTTGCCGAACTGGAGGTAGACCGCGAGATCCTCTGCCTTGCCGGCGCTGCCGCTTTCCTCGCGGAACTTCAGGATCTCGCGCTGGCTGATCGGGAAGACCACGTCGATCGGATCCTGGCTCACGATGGTGGCCAGTGTTCCGCTCGAGGGGCTCACGAAGTTGCCGGGCGAAATCAGCGATCGTCCGATGCGACCGGAGATCGGCGCACGGATGTCGGTATAGCTCAACTGCAGTTCAGCCTGCTGCAGTTCGGCCTTGAGCCGGTTGAGATCGCCCCGCGCCTCGTCACGGGCGGCCGTGGCGTCATCCAGCTTCGATCGGGCAGCAACGTCCTTTTTCACCAGCGTGGCCTGGCGCTCATACTCGATCTCGGTGCGGTCCAGGCGTGCCTGGGCAGTCTCGACCGCCCCGCGCGCCGAGGCGACCCGTGCCTCGTAGGGGGCCTTCTCGATGACGAAGAGAAGGTCGCCAGACTTCACATCCTGGCCTTCAGTGAAGTTCCGCTGTTCCAGGAAGCCGTCGATCCGGGCGCGCAGGTCGACACGGTCCAGCGCCGTCACCCGCCCGGTGAAACTGACCGAAGGGCGCAGGTCCTGGACCTCCACCTTGACCACGCTGACAGCCGGCGGCGGCGCGGCAGGTGCCTGGGCCGCCTGTTCCGGCGGGGAATCGCATCCCGCAAGGCCCAGGAGGGCGGTCAAGGCGCTCGCAATGACAAGCTGGCGGCGGGCAAGGGGCATTGATTCGCTCCGGTCAGGGCCGAAAGGGCTGAACTTCGGGGAGATTGACGAAAGCCGGACGGGGTTGCAAGTCCGCTGCCCTTCGCAGCGACCTGTCCGCCGGGCCCGGTCTAGCTTTTGGAAGGGAATTTCCCATATAAGCGCGATGATGAGCGCTGCAGCACCCCTCCACTTCCGCAAGATGAACGGTCTTGGGAATGATTTTGTCGTGTTCGACGCCCGGTCGGCACCGGTTGCCATGACCGAAGCCCGCGCGCGCGCCATCGCCGACCGCCGGTCCGGCATCGGCTGCGACCAGCTCATCGTCATCGAGCCGTCCAAGCGCGCCGACGTCACCATGCGGATCTGGAACAATGAGGGCGGCGAGGTCGAAAGCTGCGGCAACGCCTCGCGCTGCATCGCAGACTTGATCTTCAAGGAAAAGAAGACAACGCGCGCCACGATCGACACCAAGGGTGGCTTTCTTGTCGCCGAGAAGGCGGGGGACGCCCTTGTGACCATCGACAACGGGGCGCCTCGGTTCGACTGGAAGGACATCCCGCTCTCGGAGAAGTTCCATGACACGCGCCACATCGAACTGCAAGTCGGCCCGGTGGAAGCGCCGCTGATCCATTCGCCATCGGTTGTGAATGTCGGCAATCCCCACTGCATCTTCTGGGTCAAGGATCTGGATATCGTGGATCTGTCGAAGGTCGGCCCCATGCTCGAACATCATCCGCTCTTCCCGGAGCGGGCCAATATCACCCTTGCCCGGGTCGACGCCAAGGATCACGTGACGATCCGCGTCTGGGAACGCGGTGCCGGCCTGACCCGCGCCTGCGGTACGGCGGCCTGTGCCGTTATGGCGGCCGGCGCGCGCATCCGCATCATCGGCCGCAAGGCCACGATCAGCCTTCCCGGCGGCGATCTCTTCATGGAATGCCGCGAGAGCGACGGCCACATCCTCATGACCGGCCCGGTCAGCTATGACTTCGAGGGCGATCTTCCGGCCCATCTGGCGGTCTAGATCATGGCCGAAACCCAGTTCGTCACCTTCGGCTGCAGGCTCAATACCTATGAGTCGGAAGTCATGCGTGGCCATGCAGAGGCCGCGGGCCTGTCCGATGCCATTGTCTTCAATACCTGCGCCGTGACCGGCGAGGCCACGCGCCAGGCCCGCCAGGCAATCCGCCGCGCCCGCGCGGAAAATCCGGCCGCCCGCATCGTCGTGACAGGCTGCGCAGCCCAGACCGATCCGCAGATGTTCGCCGCCATGCCGGAGGTGGACAGGGTTCTGGGCAACGAGGAAAAGCTGCGGGCGGAAAGCTGGCAGCCCGGCGACGGACCGCGCGTGGCGGTGGCCGACATCATGAAGGTCAAGGCGGCAACGCCGCATCTCATCGATGGGCTGAAGGAGCGCACCCGCGCCTTCGTCCAGGTGCAGAACGGCTGCGACCATCGCTGCACCTTCTGCATCATTCCCTTTGGCCGCGGGAATTCGCGTTCGCTTGCCGCGAAAGACGTCGTGGAACAGGTACGGCGCCTCGTTGCTTCGGGTTATTCCGAAGTCGTGCTCACCGGCGTCGATCTCACCTCCTGGGGGGCCGATCTGGACGGCACGCCGCGGCTCGGCCACCTCGTGTCGCGCATTCTTTTCCAGGTGCCCGATCTCAAGCGCCTGCGCCTCTCATCCATCGACTCGATCGAGGCCGATCCCGAACTCATGGAGGTGATCGCGGGAGAACCGCGCATCATGCCCCACATCCATTTGTCGCTGCAGTCCGGCGACAACCTGATCCTGAAGCGCATGAAGCGGCGTCATGCCCGCGAGGACTCGATTGCCTTCTGCCAGGCGCTGCGATCCCGCCGCCCGGACATCGTCTTCGGCGCCGACATCATTGCCGGCTTTCCGACCGAAACGGACGGGATGTTCGAGAACTCGGTGCGAATCCTGGACGACTGCGGCCTGACCTACCTCCATGTCTTTCCCTTTTCGCCCCGCCCGGGAACTCCGGCCGCCCGCATGCCGCAGCTTGACAAGGCGGTGATCAAGGCAAGGGCACAGCGCCTGCGCGAAGCCGGCGCCGCCCGCCTCGACAGCTTCCTCGCCGGTGAAGTAGGTGCAACGCGCCAGGTCCTGATCGAAACCGAAGCCACGGGCCGCACCGAACATTTCGCCCAGGTCCGTTTCGCCAGCCGCATGGCGCCCGGCGCCATCGTGCAGGCGCGGGTCATCGGCTGCGGCGATGGTCACCTCGAAGCCAGGCTTGCGGCATGAGCGGCTTCTTCAAGAAGCTCTTCAACCGGATCACCGGCAAGAAGGAGGAGGCCGCACCGCCGCCGGCCATCGAGGCGCTGCCAGAACCGGAAACCCTTACCGAACCGGTTGTCGTGCTGGAGCCGGAGCCGCAGCCACAGCCGGAGCGGCAACCGGAGCCCGTGGCTGTCGCCCCGTCAGCCGAACCCGAACCGGAACCTGAAGCGGTGGCCGAGGCGGCACCCGTAGCGCCGCGGGAAAAACCTCGGCCAGCGAAGGCGAAACCGGCCATCGCAAAGACCAAGCCCAAACCCGAAACGGCTCCGCCAAAGCCATCTCCGAAAGCCAAGACCAAAGTCCCCGCGCCTCCAGCGACAAAGCCGGACGCCAAGGCAAAGGCCAAGGCGCCCGCCAGGAGCGTCGAGCCGAAACCCGCCACGAAGAAGGCAGCGCCCAAGCCGGTTCGAGTCACTCAGGAGAGACCGAAGCCCGCGCCACGACCTGCGCCGGTCCCCATACCTGAACCAGAAGAACTGACACTGCCGGCGCCCGAGGCCATTGCCGAACCGCCGGTGGTGGCGTTGCCTCCCGAGCCCGTAGAGCCGCCAGCCGTCGTACCGACGCCAGCGGCAGCGGAGTTTGAACCGGATCCGCCGCCGGCTGTCCCGGCGCCGCCGCAAGCGGCAGAAGAAGCGCAGCAGCGCCGCGGCTGGTTCTCACGGCTCAAGGAGGGCCTGTCCAAGTCATCGAAGTCGATTACCGGCTCGATCACCTCGATCTTCACCAAGCGCAAGCTCGACAAGGACACGCTGCAGGATCTCGAGGACGTGCTGCTGCAAGCCGATCTCGGGTTGCCCATGGCCGAGCGGATCGTTCGCGCCGTCTCCGAGGGCCGCTATGACAAGGAGATCGACCCGGAGGAGGTGAAACGCATTCTGGCCAGCGAAGTGGCCAAGGTGCTGAAGCCGGTCGAAGTGCCGTTCAACTTCGGAACCGAGAAACCCTTCATCATTCTGGTGGTGGGCGTGAACGGTGCGGGCAAGACCACCACCATCGGCAAGCTCGGTGCCATCGCCACGCGCGAAGGTTTCAAGGTCATGTTCGCGGCCTGCGACACCTTCCGCGCGGCAGCCATCGAACAATTGACCGTCTGGGGCCAGCGTATCGGCGCCAAGACCATGGCGCGGCCCACGGGCGCGGATGCCTCGGGCCTCGCCTTCGATGCCATCAAGGAGGCCAAGGCCGATGGTACGGACATCGTCTTCATCGACACCGCTGGCCGGCTGCAGAACAAGGCCTACCTGATGGACGAGCTCGACAAGATCGTCCGCGTCATCAAGAAGCAGGACGAGACGGCGCCGCATGCCGTGCTGCTGGTGCTCGACGCGACGACCGGCCAGAATGCCATGGCCCAGGCCGATATCTTCACCAAGGTGGCGGGTGTCTCCGGCATCATCATGACCAAGCTGGACGGCACCGCACGGGGCGGCATCCTTGTCGCCATCGCCGAGCGGTTCAAGCTGCCGGTACATGCCATCGGCGTCGGCGAAACCGTCGATGACCTGCAGCCATTCGAGGCGGAGGGATTTGCCCGCGCCATTGCCGGATTGGAGGACCAATGAGCCAGGGCGTGAAGCTTCTCATCGACATGGGCCCTCTGATCCTGTTCTTCATCACGAACTGGAAGGCCGGCATCTTCTGGGGCACCGGCATCTTCATGCTGGCAACCGCCGTGGCCCTGGCCGTCTCCTGGGCGCTGACACGCAAGATTGCCATGGTTCCGCTCGCTTCGGCGGTCTTCGTCGCGGTTTTCGGCGCGCTGACGATCTGGCTTCAGAGCGATATCTTCATCAAGGTGAAGGTCACCCTGATCAACGCGCTTTTCGGGGCAATCCTTCTTGGCGGTGTGATGTTCGGCAAGAATCACCTCAAGCTGGTGATCGGCGAAAGCCTGAGAATGCCCGAGGCGGCCTGGCGCACACTTACCATCCGCTGGGGCGTCTTCTTCCTCTTTCTGGCGCTGCTCAATGAGATCGTCTGGCGCAACATGTCGACCGATGCCTGGGTAAACTTCAAGGTCTTCGGGCTGCTTCCGATCACGCTGGCCTTTGCCTTGGCCAATGCCCCCTTCATGGCGCGGCACATGATCGAGGATGAACCTAAGTCATCGGCTTAGCGTCGCCGAATTCGCCCGGCGGATTGGCGAAGGGCGCGAAGTCATCCCGGCCCTGGACAGTTTGATACTGCTCCAGCGCCCAGCGGACCGACGGAAAGGCGAGTTCAGCCCACGGGATCTCACCCCAGCCTGCGAGCACGACCTCGAGACTCTCAGGACCCGGAGAGATCGTGGCTGACGTGAGGCGCGCCAGATACATGATCTGGACCTGGGCGATGCGCGGAATGGTGTAGACTGCCAGCAACCGGTCAATGGCGATTTCTGCATTGGCTTCCTCGCGTGCCTCGCGCACGGCGGCTTGCTCCGCCGTTTCTCCCAACTCCATGAAGCCGGCCGGCAGCGTCCAGAAGCCAATACGCGGCGCAATGGCACGGCGGCACAGCAGAATCCGTCCGTCATGCAGGACGATCGCACCCGTAACGATCTTTGGATTTACATAATGGACATAGCCGCAGGTACTGCAGACATCGCGCTGATGCGTGTCACCGTCGGGGATCTTTCGCCTGAAATGGGCCGGCAGGGACGTGTCGCTCATTGATTGTCAAGAGTTGAATTCCGTGTTCTGATCATTTTAACTCGGAAGCGTGATGACTGATAGTCTAGTTTGCTTGGCGGCGTCTGACCTTTTTGCTTGCAGCAGCAGGGACGAGCCGCTAGGAGAGCGCGGCTCCGGGGCTGGTTGGCGGGATTTCCATGCATGGAAGTCGAAAGACCAGAGAGGAATGAAGACGCCGGCGCCGTGACCTGGAGACCAGGCTGAGCGCAGGCGACACGAAGGGGCAGGAGAAGGGGTTCATGACGGCATCCAAGGATGTGAAGCAGTTTTCGCGATCGCCATCGCACCTGTTGAAGCGGGCGGCGCAGTTCGCCAGCCACATCTACATGGCTGAAGTCGGCAAGTCCGGACTGACTCATCGCCAGTACACGGTGCTCCTCGCGGTCGACAGCAATGACGGAAAGAGCCAGACCGACCTGGTGAAACTGACCGGTATCGACCGTTCGACACTGGCCGATCTGGTGGCCCGCCTCCTCGCTCAGGGCTATCTCCAGCGCAAGCGCACCAAGGACGACGGCCGCACCAACGCGATCCGCATTACCGCCGTCGGCAAGAAGATGCTCAAGATGGCGCTTCCGGGCGCAGATGAAGTGGATCGGCAGCTCCTGTCGCTGGTTCCGTCGGCCGACCGCCGGTCTTTCCTCGACACGCTGGCCGTTCTTGCCACCGAAATGGACAAAATCGAAGAGCGCGAGCCCGCGGCACCCGTCCGCAAGATCAGGTCACGCAAGCGGGGCTGATTGCCGGCAGGCCGTTCAGGGTCTTGCCGCCTTTGCCTTTTCGATTTCCGCACCGAAATTTCCAGCCACCGATTCCGGCGTAAGCGGCCCGATCCATTTGAATCGGATGATGCCGTCACCATCGACGATGAAGGTCTCGGGCACGCCATATACACCCCAGTCAACGGCCGCCCTGCCGGATTCGTCGGCAACGGCCGCGGCGTAAGGCTGGCCCAGCACGCCGAGGAAGCGCCGCGCATTCTCGGGCTCGTCCTTGTAGTTGAGCCCGAAGACACGGATGTCGCTTCGCTTGAAGAGTTCCATCAGCACCGGATGCTCGACCCGGCAGGGCCCGCACCATGAAGCCCAGACATTGACCAGTGTGACCTGCCCCGTCTTCAGAGCCGCAGTGTCGAAACCGGGGATGCCAAGACCCTCGACTGGCGGCAGCGTGAACGAGGGCACGGGCTTTCCGATCAGTGCGGAAGGTATCTCCGACGGGTTGCCCGACAGTCCCCGCCAGAAGATGGCTGCCAGAAGCAGGAAGGCAATGACCGGAATGGCCGCGAGCCAGAGACGGCTGCCCCTTGCCGGCTCCTCGCTCATGTCTGCTCCCTGCGCCGGGCAGCATCCAGGCGCTGGGCCTCGGCGCGCAGCTTGCGGTCGCGGGCAATCACGTATGCGGCGAGGCCCAGGATAGAGACGAAGCTGATGCCATAGGAGGCCAACACAAAGCCGATATGGGCGGCGGCGAAGTCCATCAGCGCACTCCCGTTTCGGCAATATGGATCTGGCGGATCTTGCGAGCGGCGATTTCGGCACGCATCGCCGTCAGGTGCAGCGCGAGGAACAGGAAGCTATAGGCCAGTCCCATCACCAGCAGCGGCCACAGCATGGAGGGCGCGATGGTCGGACCATCGGTCCGGAAGACGCTGGCAGGCTGATGCAGGGAATTCCACCAGTCGACCGAGAATTTCACGATGGGCACATTGACGAAACCCACCAGAGCCACGATCCGCGCGATCATTGCGGCACGGTGCGGCTCGTCGATTGCCTGCCAGATGGCCATGTAGCCGATATAGAGAAGGAACAGCACGAACATCGATGTGAGCCGTGCATCCCATTCCCACCAGGTACCCCACATGGGCTTGCCCCAGAGCGAGCCGGTGACCAATGCAAGGAAACAAAAGACAGCACCGATCGGTGCCGCAGCCTTGGCCGCGACGTCCGCCAGGGGATGACGGAAGATGATCGCCCCTGCGCTGGCCAGCGCCATCACCGTGTAGATGAACAGCGCCATCCAGGCTGCGGGAACATGGACATACATGATGCGCACGGTTTCGCCCTGCTGGTAGTCGGGCGGTGCCGTCACCAGCGCGCCATAGAGTCCGACCGCCAGCAAGACGAGCGCAATGCTCCAGACATAGGGTAGAACCGCATTGGCGATGCGCAGGAAACGCGCCGGATTGGCTAGGTATTGCATGGCGCTCTCGTAGCCCGAACCCGCCTTGCGCGTCAAACCGCCCGGACGTCGCGCAGGGCCTGTGCCAGGCTTTCCAGCATGATGTCGGCCTCGCGGCGCCCGAAGGCAAGGGGCGGCTTAATCTTGAGCACGTTGTCGAAGGGCCCGTCTGTCGAGATCAGCACGCCATTGTCGCGCATGAGGTTGGCAATGCGCCCGGCTTCCTGCGTGGCGGGCTCCAGCGTCGAACGGTCGCGGACCAGCTCAACACCGATGAACAGGCCCTGGCCGCGTACGTCGCCGATCAGGTCATGCCGCACGGCGAGTCCGGATATCCCCGACTTCAGGTATGCCCCGGTATCGCGCGCCCTCGCCTGCAACCCCTCGGTTTCAATCACGTCCAGGACCGCCAAGCCGACGGCGGCCGACACTGGATTGCCGCCAAAGGACGAGAAGAACTCCATGCCGTTGGCGAAAGCCCTGGCGATCTCGGGTGTGGTGACCACTGCCGCCATGGGGTGGCCGTTGCCGATGGGCTTGCCCAGCGTCACGATATCGGGGACGACGCCCTGTGGCCCGTGCGCCCACATATGGGTGCCGATACGGCCGAAGCCGGTCTGCACCTCGTCGACGATCACCAGTCCGCCCGCCTTGCGGACAAGGGCGGCGGCCGTATCGAGATAGGCATCCGGGAAGAAGACCTGTCCGCCACATCCGGAAATGGCCTCGGCAATGAAGGCGGCCGGGCCCTGCCCGGTGCGGGCGCGGATCGTCTCGATCTTCTCGTCGACCGAACGCGCATAGGCAATCCCGGCATCAGTGCCATAACCCTTGAAGCGGCCGCGATAGGGATCGGGCAGCTCGGCGATCTCGACATGGTCCGGCTTGCCGCGGCCGCCCTTGCGGTTGAACTTGTAGGGGCTGACCTCAATCAGACCATTGGTGTTGCCATGGTACCCCCAGTCGAGACAGATGGTATCGCGCCGCCCGGTGACCGTGCGCGCCATGCGCAGGGCGAGCTCATTGGCTTCCGACCCGGAGCACACCAGATAGATGACGGACAGCGGCTTCGGAAAATGGGAGCCGAGGCGCGCGGCGTAGTCGAGGATGGCATCGTGCAGGTAGCGCGTGTTGGTGTTGAGCACCGCCGCCTGCCGGGCCAGGGCCTCGACCACATGCGGGTGCGAATGGCCGACATGGCAGATGTTGTTGACGCCGTCGACGAAGGCGCGGCCCGTATGGTCGTAGAGATAGGCGCCGCGGCCGCGAACGATCTTCAGCTTCTTCGCATAGCTGATGGAGAGCGACGGGCCGAGCAGTTCCGCGCGGCGCCTGAGCAATGTTTCCGGCGGCGTGGGATCCACAAGATAGCTCTCCGGCGCAAGCCGGAGGATCAGGTTGGGATCCGGCGAGATGCGGTTCCAGACCGGCCAGAGCGACGGCTGACCCACGCCATGGAATTCGCCGGACTTGCCCAGCCGGTCGGTGATGAGCTGGAAGTGCAGATGCGGTGCCCATCCGCCATTGACGGCGTGGTCGCCGATCGAACCGATCTGCTGGCCCGCCTCCACGCGCATGCCATCATGCACCATGGCAAGCGTCTCGCGCGAAAGGTGGCCATAGAGCGTCCAGAAGACCGGACCGCCATCGCCAGCCTGATGTTCCAGAATGACCGTCGGCCCATAGTCGAAGGGGAGATCGTTGTCGGCCACGCTCAGCACCTTGCCCTTGAGCGGTGCGTAGAGCGGCGTGCCCGCTGCGATGAAGATGTCGATGCCGAGGTGCTGCGACCGCCACTCGGGTGAAGCCGGGGTGCGGAACTGGTCGCCCCTGTAGACATCGCGATCTTCGCCATAAAGCCCGATGGCGAAGCGCGCACCCTCTTCGGCCATGCGCCGTTCCAGCCATGACCAGTAGGCCACAGGATCGCCGGCGTGCTCCATGCCGGGCGCCTTGCCGGTCAGCGACAGCAGACAGCGGCCGGCACGGTTCAGATCGACGTCGAACATCGAGACGGGACTGCATTCCCGTGAGGACAGCCACGCCACCACGGCGTCATGGGTGGGAATGGGCGGCAGGCCAGCTGCGTTGCGCGCAAAGGCGGCGAGGAAGGCCGGATTGGTCTGATCCAGACGCTCCAGCAGCCGGAAGGCCGGCGCCTGGGAGATGAGGAGATAGTCATTGTCCGGAAAATCCCTGGCGCGATGCGAGGAGATGCAGACACTGGCCGCAAGGCGTGCAGCCACCAGATCGAACAGCACTTCGGCCTCGTCGCCATCCAGCGCAAAAGCTGCGGCATATCCCGCAATGACCGGCGCGGCAGCGGCATAGATGTCCTCGACGTCGAGAAGGGCATAGGCGAGGGTGACGGCAAGCTCGTTGATCTGGCGGCCGTGAGCCATGTCGCCGAAGTCGATGAGCCCCCTGACCTCGCCGCCATCGACGACGAGATTGTTGTCGTTGGCATCCTGATGCAGCACGGCGCTTCGCAGCCGTGCAAGCCGTGGCAGGACGCGTTCTTCGTAACGCGCGTAGATGCGCCGCACGAGGCTGCGTTGTTCGGATGCGATATCCTCGATCCATGGCTTCAGCGCCATCACCTCGTCGAGATTCCACAGGAAGCCGGGACGATGGGCGGCGGGATGGCCGAAGCCCCGCATCGCATGGGAGAAGCGTCCGATGAAGCGGCCGAGGCTCGCAAGCAGCGCGGGGGTCTTCGGCGCGGCGGAGAACAGCTGCCCGGGCAGATAGGTGAGCAGGCGGACCGCGTGCGTTCCGCTGCCGGCTTTCCACTCGGTCATGTGACTCCCGGCGCGGCCTGGCACCAGGCGCGGCAGGCCAAGCGAGGGGTCAGCCGTCTCAAGATGGCGCAGGGCGGCATTCTGCAGATCGAGGAGCGAGCGATCCTCGGCGGCATTGGCGATCTTGAGGACAAACCTTCCTTGCGGCGTCTCCACCAGGAAGTTCTGGTCGCGCTCGCTGACCAGCTCGCTCAGCATGCCCTGCAGGCCATAGTCGCGCCGCAGGAGGCCGGCGGCCTCCTCGGGCGTGAAGCGGGGCTTGGGCTGTTCGAAGACGGAAATCCTGTTCACGAGGCATGTCCTGGCTTGGGCAATGGCGGCGGATCATGCCTTGTTCCACATCGGCACCGGGCTTGTCGAGATTGCCGCAGGCTTTGTCCTTGACCTCGACCGGCTGCCGCCCCAACTGTGTCAGGATCTGTCGAGCCAGCCGCGCCCATGCCTCCTGCCATGAATGTGACCGCCGTCCTGGGGCCGACCAATACCGGAAAGACCCATCTCGCGGTGGAACGCATGCTGGCCCATGGCGGCGGCATGATCGGCCTGCCGCTGCGCCTCCTGGCGCGCGAGATCTACGACCGCGTGCGCCAGCGCGCCGGCGATGCCAATGTTGCCCTGATTACCGGCGAGGAGAAGATCATCCCGGCCAGTCCGCGCTACTGGGTGTCCACCGTGGAGGCCATGCCGGATGACGTGACCGTACCCTTCCTCGCCATCGATGAAGTGCAGCTCTGCGCGGATTTCGAGCGTGGCCACATCTTCACCGACCGCGTGCTGAACCGCCGCGGGCGTGAGGAAACCATGCTGCTGGGAGCCGCCACCATGCGGCCCAGTCTCGAGAAGCTCTTGCCGGGCACGAGTTTCGTTTCGCGCCCGCGCTTCTCCAGGCTTACCTATTCCGGCCAGAAGAAAATCACCCGCCTGCCCGGGCGCTCGGCCATCGTCGCCTTCTCCGCCGAGATGGTCTACAGCGTGGCCGAACTCATCCGCCGTCAGCGCGGCGGAGCGGCGGTGGTGCTGGGCGCGCTCAGTCCGCGTACCCGCAACGCGCAGGTGGCCCTCTATCAGTCCGGCGACGTCGACTATATCGTGGCGACCGACGCCATCGGCATGGGTCTCAACATGGATGTCGACCATGTTGCCTTTGCCTCGACCCGCAAGTTCGACGGATTCCAGTATCGCCAGCTGACGCCGGGAGAGCTTGGCCAGGTGGCAGGCCGCGCCGGGCGCTACATGAATGATGGCACCTTCGGGGTGACCGCCGAGGCCGAGCCCTTCGACAATGAAGTGATCGAACGGCTCGAAGGCCACAACTTCGACAGCGTGCGCATGCTGCAGTGGCGCAATCGCGATCTCGACTTCGCTTCGCTCGACCGGCTGCGCCGGTCACTGGCCGCATTGCCGCGGATCGAGGGCCTGACCCGCGCGCAGGCCAGCGCCGATGTCACGGCTCTTGAGGCCATTGCGCGCGATCCGGAAGCTGCCGATCTTGCCAAGGGTCCGACCGATGTCGAACGGCTGTGGGGCGTCTGCCAGATCCCTGACTACCGCAATATTTCGAATTCGGAACATGCCAGCATCATCGGCCGCATCTTCCAGTTCCTGCAGACCGGCAAGGGATACATCGACGAGGACTGGTTTGCGCGGCAGCTCGGTCATTGCGACAACAGCGGCGGCGATCTCGACACCATCTCCAACCGCATTTCCCACATTCGGACCTGGACCTTTGTCGCTAACCGTGCCGACTGGTTGAAGGCACCCCTCTATTGGCAAGCGCGGGCGAGGGAGATAGAGGACAGGCTGTCGGACGCCTTGCATGAGCGGCTGACTCAGCGTTTTATCGACCGCCGTACCAGCGTGCTGATGAAGCGCCTGGCCCAGAAGGAAGAGTTAATGTCGACAGTTGAAGAAGACGGCGCCATTCATGTCGAAGGCGAGTATGTGGGCCGCATCCGCGGCTTCCATTTCCTCGCCGACGGCAGCGGCGAAGGCGCGGAGGCGCGGGCCCTCAAGGCTGCGGCACTTTCTGCCGTTGCCGCCGAGATCCTGGCCCGGGCCAAGGCGGTGGCAGCCTCGCCCGACACGTCTCTGAAGCTGACACGCGACGGCCAGATCATCTGGAATGCTGCGGCCATCGGGAAGCTCGAGGCCGGTGCGGGATTGCTCAAGCCGCGTGCCGTGGTCCTGGCCGGTGACCAATTGAGCGGCGCGGATCGTGAAGAGGTGCAGGCGCGCCTGCAGAAATTCGTCGAGCGCCAGGTGGCAGCGACGCTTGAACCCCTGGTCAAGCTCGAGGAAGGCGAAGGTCTCGAGGGCATCGCACGTGGCCTCGCCTTCCGCCTGTCCGAAACGCTGGGTGTGCTGCCCCGCGACCAGGTGAGTGAGGAAATCAAGGCTCTGCCGCAAGACGACCGTGCCAAGCTGCGTGCGCTTGGCGCCCGCTTCGGCGCTTTCCATGTTTTCGTGCCAACCATGCTCAAACCGGCGGCCACCGAATTGCGCCTTGTGCTCTGGGCGCTGCAGCTGCAGAAGGATGGCAAGCTGGATCTTGCCAATCTGCCCCCGCCGCCGGGACAAGGACTGACCTCGGCGCTCTTCGACCGGTCGACGCCACGCGGCTTCTATGGCATCTGCGGCTACCGCATCTGCGGCAACCGCGTCGTTCGCATCGACATGCTGGAGCGCCTGGCTGACCTGATCCGCGACCGGGTCTTCTGGCGGCCGCGCTTCCCTGAAGAGGCGCGTCCGGCGGGATCCCTGGAGGGCGGCGGCTTTGCCATCGTGCCCGACATGATGTCGCTGGTGGGCTGTTCCGGGGAGGACTTCGTCGGCATCCTGAAGAGCCTGGATTTCCGCGTCCAGAAGAAGAAGATCAAACGCCCTGTGGTGCCGGCGCCGGTCACGGAAGCTGCACCGGCGGCTCTGGCACAGACAGAGATGGCTGTTGCCGGTGCGGCGCCGGCAGAGCCGCAAGCCCAGGCGGAACCGGGAGCGGAGGTCACCACGGCGTCCGCCCTCGCGGCCCTGCCTGAAGCTCCGGCACCGGACCCGGTGGCGGCACCCAGTCCTGATCCTGTCCTCGAGGAAGTCGAGATCGAAGTCTGGTGGCCAAAGGACACCGGTCCCTTCCGCCATCGGGCGGAGAAGCCGAAGGATCAGCCCCACAGCCGCAGCAAGGACGCCGGGGATCAG
>JBGSNJ010000175.1:0-3931 GCA_041739715.1 Aestuariivirga sp. | reverse complement strand
AATCCGCGCGCGCGTTCCGCCAAGCTGCGCGGAGGCATCCGCACCGATGCGCCGCCCATGCCCTCGATCGCGGCCGAGATCGCGCTTCGCCCCAACCTTGCCACGAGACACTGATGCACAAGTTCCTCAATGCCATTCTCGTGCTGGTCGCCCTGGTCTCGGGCTTCGTCCTCTACTCGCTGGAGCACACCACGCGCGGACTTGAGCGCGAGTTGGCCCGTCTCGAGCGCGAGATTGCGCGCGAACAGGAGAGCATCAAGTTCCTCAATGCCGAATGGAGCAGCCTGACGCGGCCGGACCGGCTCAAGGCGCTTGCCACACAGCATCTCGGCGTGCAGCCGCTGGAGGCAAGTCAGATCGTGACGCCGGAAGAACTCGCCGCCCGCGTGCCTGCCGAACCCGTGATCAAGCTGGAGGCCGATGGCCAGGACCCGATCGGCGCCATCATCGAGAAGATGCAGTAAGCCATGACCGAGATTGCGCTGCCAGAGATCGAAGACACAGAGCCTGCGGGCCCGAAACCGCTTGCCGGCCAGAACCGCATCCGGCTCATCGCCATCTGTTTCGTCGGCGCATTTCTTGCCATAGCGGTGCAGCTTGGCCTGCTGACACTTTGGCCCAAGCTCGACGATGACGCAGGCAAGCTCGCCCGCGAGGCGCCGCTGCCGCGGCCCGACATCATCGACCGCAACGGCGTGCTGCTGGCAACCGACATCGCGGTGGCTTCCCTCTATGCCGACCCGCGCAAGATCATCGACATCGACGAGGCGGTGGAACTCCTGACCGCCACGCTTCCAGATCTCGACGCCCGGACGCTGCGCCAGAAACTGTCCCAGCCAAACCGCGCCTTCGCCTGGTTGAAGCGGCAGGTGACGCCGGAAGAACGCGATGCCGTCTACAACCTCGGCATTCCGGGCGTCGGCTTCGTCAACGAGCGCCGCCGGGTCTATCCGCAGGGCCGCCTCTCATCGCATGTCGTCGGCTACGTCGACCTCGACACCAAGGGCATCGCCGGCATCGAGAAATTCCTCGATGGCCAGGGCGCGATCTATACGGCTTCGCTTGCCGATCCGAGCGAGCACAAGACCGAGCCCGCGCAGATGTCGATCGACATCCGGGTGCAGGCCGCCTTGATCGACGAGCTCACGCAGTCGATCGCGAAGTTCCGCGCCATCGCCGGCGGCGGCATCGTGATGGACATCACCACGGGCGAAGTGCTGGCCCTTGCCTCGCTGCCGGACTTCAATCCGAACGACGAGAACAAGAGCTTCAGCAAGGACCAGATGAACAAGATGACCAGCGGCGTCTTCGAGCTGGGCTCGGTCATCAAGGCGGTCACCTTCGCCATGGCCTTCGATTATGGCACCGCCACGCTGGAGAGCCGCTACGATGCGCGCTTCCCGCTGGTCATCGGCAATGCCCGCATTAACGACTATCATGCCAAGCGCGCTATCCTGTCAGTGCCCGACATCTTCGTCAATTCGTCCAACATCGGCACGGCCCGCATGGCGCTCGACGTGGGGCTCGAGAACCATCAGGAATTCCTCCGCCGCGTCGGGCTCTTCGACCGGCTGGTGACCGAACTTCCGGAAAGCGCCAGGCCGCTGCTGCCCAAGCGCTGGAGCAAGCTTGCCACGGCAACGGCCGCCTTCGGCCATGGTTTTGCCGTCCAGCCGCTGCAGGGTGCGGCCGTGGTCGCAGGTCTTCTCAATGGCGGATATCTGATGACGCCCACCTTCCTGCGGCGCAGCCCGGAAGAGGCGATGGCCATGGCCAAGCAGATCGTCAAGCCCACGACCAGCGAGACCATGCGCTACCTGTTCCGGCTGAATGCGGCGGATGGCACGGCTTCGAAGGCCGACGTGATCGGCTATCGCGTCGGCGGCAAGACCGGCACGGCCGAGAAGGTGGTGAACGGGCGCTACTCGAAAGAGAAGCGGCTGACCTCCTTCATCGGGGCCTTCCCGATGGACGATCCAAGGTATCTCGTGCTGGTGATGCTCGACGAACCGAAGCCGACGCCCGAGACCTATGGCTTTGCCACCTCGGGCTGGAACGCGGTTCCCGCGGCCGCCAAGATCATCGAGCGCATTGCGCCGATGCTGGGCGTCGAACCCCGCTTCACGGCCGAAGACCTCGAAAAACTCGAAAAGCAGAAGAAAGCGAAGAAGGGCTGACCACCGTGACCGTGCCGCTGTCCAGGCTGATTGGTGAGGATGCTGCGGTGCCGCAGGGCGCCGGATCGCTTGCCATTCAGGGGCTGACATCCGACAGCCGGGCGGTGAAGCCCGGATTTCTGTTCGCAGCCCTGCCGGGCAGCAGCGTCGATGGCGCACGCTTCATTCCACAAGCGATCAAGGCTGGTGCGGTTGCCGTCCTCGCAGGCGAGGGCGTTGCGGCTGACGGCGCCGCCGTCGTCGCGGCCCGCAACCCGCGCCAGGCCTTCGCCCATATGGCTGCCCGCTTCTACGGCCGGCAGCCCGATCTCATCGCCGCCGTGACAGGCACCAACGGCAAGACCTCGGTCGCCTCCTTCGTGCGCGAGATCTGGACGGCCATGGGCTTTCGCGCCGCCAGCCTTGGTACGGTCGGTGTCGTTGCGCCCTCGGGCATCATCGAGCTTCAGCATACGACGCCGGATCCGGTGACGCTGCACGAGATCGCCGCGCGGCTCGCCGAAGATCATGTCGAGCATCTGGCGCTTGAAGCCTCGAGCCATGGACTCGACCAGTATCGCCTCGATGGCCTGCGCATCTCGGCCGGCGCCTTCACCAACATCACGCGCGACCATCTCGACTATCACCCCAGCTTCGAGGCCTACTTCGACGCAAAGATGCGGCTGTTCGAGGAACTGCTGCCGCTGGGCGCGCCGGCAGTGGTCAACATGGACACGCCACACGGCTCCGAGGTCGAGAAGCGCTGCCGCGCGCGGGGGCTGAGCGTCTTCACCGTGGGAGAACAGGGGACCGGCCTCAGGCTGATCCGCTCCGAGCGCGATGGCTTTGGTCAGCGGCTGGAGATCCAGGGCCCGGCCCGGCGCCATGCCGTGCTGCTGCCACTGGTCGGCGGCTTTCAGGTGTCCAATGCGCTGGTGGCGGCCGGCATGGTCGTGGCGACGGGCGGCGAGGAGGTCCTCGCCACGCATTGCCTGGAATCGCTCAAGGGCGCCAAGGGCCGGCTCGAACTGGTTGCCCGCGCCAGCAGCGGCGCGCCCGTCTTCGTCGATTATGCCCATACGCCCGATGCACTCGACAATGCCATTCAATCGCTCCGGCCCTATGTCACCGGACGCCTGGCCGTCGTCTTCGGCTGCGGCGGCGACCGCGACAGGGGCAAGCGCCCTCAGATGGGCGCGGTGGCCACGCGGCTGGCGGACCGCGTCTATGTGACCGACGACAATCCCCGCAGCGAGGATCCGGCCGCCATCCGGCGCGAGATCATGGCGGCAAGCCCGGGCGCCGTCGAGATCGGAGGACGGGCAGAAGCGATCCGCGCCGCTGTGGCCGGCCTGTCGTCAGGAGACATCCTGCTGGTGGCTGGCAAGGGCCATGAGGAGGGGCAGAAGATCGGCGCGACCGTCATTCCCTTTAGTGACCATGAGGCG
Organism: Aestuariivirga sp.; assembly: GCA_041739715.1. Taxonomy (GTDB): domain Bacteria; phylum Pseudomonadota; class Alphaproteobacteria; order Rhizobiales; family Aestuariivirgaceae; genus Aestuariivirga. The sequence goes on along the minus strand of JBGSNJ010000175.1, from coordinate 327 downwards.
GTGAAGGCCGCCATCGCAGGAGTTGACGATCATGGCTGAACAGGCGCTGTGGACGCCGCAGGATCTGGTTGCCGCAACGAACGGCCAGATCGACGGCAATGTCACCCAGGTGCTGACCGGGATCACCATCGACTCGCGTGCCGCAAAGGTGGGCGAGATTTTCGTGGCGATCAAGGGCGAGCGGCATGATGGCCACGACTTCGTCGCCGCTGCCCTGAAGGCCGGGGCAGGTCTTGCCATGGTCTCGCGCGCCACCGAGGAGATGCGGGCTGCCGGTCCGCTGCTGGTCGTGGCCGAGGATCCCCTGCGCGGTCTCGAAAACATCGG
>JBGSNJ010000129.1:0-24796 GCA_041739715.1 Aestuariivirga sp. | reverse complement strand
TTCAGTGCCGGATCCTGATCTTGCTTCATCAGGACGGCGTTGCCGCACACCAGCATCTCGATGTCGGTTCCCATGAAGCAGCGGAAGGCATCGGCGGGCGAACCAACGATCGGTTCGCCACGGACGTTGAAGCTTGTGTTGACCAGTACCGGGCAGCCCGTCATCCCGCTGAATTCCGAAATGAGCGCATGGTAACGTGGGTTGGTTTCCATGTGCACCGTCTGCACCCGGGCCGAGTAATCCACATGTGTCACCGCTGGAATGTCGGAGCGGGCCACATTCAGCTTGTCGATACCGAACAGTTTCCTTTCGTCGGCCGTCATCTCGCGGCGGCGGCGCTCCACCACATCCGCCACCAGCAGCATGTAGGGGCTGTCGCAGTCGATTTCGAACCAGTCGCTCACGTTCTCGCGCAGAACGGAAGGAGCGAAGGGCCGGAACGACTCGCGGAACTTGACCTTCAGATTGAGCAGCTTCTGCATGGTCGGCGACCGCGGATCGCCCAGTATCGAACGGTTGCCCAGTGCGCGCGGTCCGAATTCCATCCGGCCCTGCATCCAACCCACCGCCTTGCCTTCGGCCAGGGCTTCGGCCGCACACTTGACGAGGTCCGCATCCTTCTCGATCCATCTGAAACGGGCACCAGCTGCGGACAGTGCTGTCTCGATCTCCTGACGCGAAAAGGCCGGTCCCAGAAAGGAACCCGACATGCCATCGGGCGCGGTTTGCACCTCGCGGGGCTTGCCGGCATGCAGATGATAGGCCGCCAGCGCCGCTCCCAGCGCGCCGCCGGCATCGCCAGCCGCAGGCTGGATCCAGATTCGATCGAAGACACCCTGGCGCAGCAGCTTGCCATTGGCCACGCAGTTGAGCGCCACGCCGCCTGCCAGGCAGAGGTTACGCATGCCCGTCTGTCTTGCCAGATGGCTGGCCATGCGGGAAACGACGATTTCCGTGACATCCTGAATCGAAGCCGCCAGATCCATGTGGCGCTGGGTCAGAAGCTCATCGGGCTTGCGCGCCGGGCCGCCGAAGAGCGCGTCGAACTTCGCATTGGTCATGCGCAGTCCGGTACAGTAGTCGAAATAGCTCATGTCCAGCCTGAACGACCCGTCTTGCTGGACATCAATCAGGTTTTCGAGGATCAGCTTGCTGAACTTGGGCTCGCCATATGGGGCAAGGCCCATGACCTTGTACTCGCCGGAATTGACCTTGAACCCGGTGTAGTACGTGAAGGCCGAATAGAGCAGACCGAGGGAGTGGGGAAAGCGGATCTCGCGTTCGATGCGGATCTTGCTTCCGTCTCCAACGCCGGCCGACGTCGTGGCCCACTCGCCGACACCGTCCATCGTCAGGATGACCGCCTTCTCGAAGGGCGATGGATAAAAGGCACTGGCGGCATGGCTGAGATGATGCTCGGAGAACAGAAGCTTCGATCGCCAGTCGGCATCAGGGTCGATCTCGCGCAGGTTCTCGAAAAGCAACCGCTTCAGGAACAACTTTTCCTTCAGCCACAGCGGCATGGCCTTGAGGAAGGAGCCGAAGCCACGCGGCGCGAACATCAGATAGGTCTCGATCAGCCGCTCGAACTTGATGAACGGCTTTTCGTAGAACACGACATGATCGATGTCGGCAGGCCCAATACCTGCCTCATCGAGGCAGTACCGGAAGGCCTTTGCCGGAAAGGCGTCATCATGCTTCTTGCGCGTGAAGCGCTCTTCCTGGGCGGCCGCGACAATGCGGCCGTCTTCGATCAGTGCGGCCGCGCTGTCGTGATAGAAGCAGGACACGCCAATGATACGCATGCGGCCTAGAAGATCGTGTAGATGAAGGGCGCCACGGCCGATCCCTTGGTCAGAACCACGAGTCCACCAAGCAGCAGAGCCATGATGATGATGGGCAGCATCCACAGCTTCTTGCGGACGCGCATAAAGGCCCAGAGCTCGCTCAAGAATGACATCCAATCGCTCCTAAAACTGATTCTTCATTGAACTGTCAGGCAGGTTCTCATCGCCTTTCACGATCCAGTAACTCCCTGAGGCCGGCTTTTTCAGCATCCGCAAGAAATCCGCGCCGAACAACCGCATGACAACGCCCATCGGCGTGAAGATCCCGAAAAACAGGAGACCCATGATGACCGGATTGATCACCTTGTGCAGCAGCAGTCCGAACTTCAGCCACAGGAGATTGAGTGGCCGCAGGACGGGCGGATAGACAAGGCCCAGCAGGCCGAAGACCGCCACGACAGACAGGCAGGCGTAGAATTTCCAGGTGACGCCACTATGCCACCATGTAAAGGCTGCCAGCAACGAGAAGACCACCGCGAAGGTATAGCCGAAAGACCTTTCACTAGGCGGCCTTATCACCTCCGTCTTCTCGAGAGTCTCGTGGGTAGCGCCACCGGTCATGACTGCGGCCCCACCTGCCCGGATCCAGTCCCGAGATCCATCTCAGCTGCTCTCGATGTTGATGGTCAGCGTCTTGCGCAGGACCTTCGGATCATTGCCCGTCATAGGCCAGACCGCATGCCAGGAGTTGTTGGTCTTGATGAAGACCAGGCACTGGTTTGGCTCGAAGGGAAAGGTGTTGCGCCGTTCCACGTCGTCAAAGCCGAGATAGTGGTTCATCCGATTGAAGATCTTGGACTTGTCCCTCGGCCAGACGACGGATGTCCCGCCGCCCCAGGCATCGTTCCATTCATCGTCCCGGAGCATCGGCACCACCATGGTGATCAGCTTCTTCGGATGATCCGTATGCGGAAGAATATTGCCGCCGGTGATCGGCATGGCCGAAAACTCGAAGCGCGACTTGATCGTGGGAAAGTGCGGCACCGGATTGCCGCGCTTGATGGCGCGGGCCTTGAGATAGAGGCGTTCCGCAAAGCCGGGAACAGGAAGGCCCAGATCGAATCCGTTGCGCTTCAGCATGTCGATGGCACCGGAGACAAAGGCACCGGAGCGGATGAACTCGTGAAACGCACGCCAGGGTGCGGACGACTGAACATACCTCCGGTATTTGCCTGGATTGTTCACCTGGGAGAGCGAATACTTGTCGCCCTTGTCGGCCTTGTATTCGAAAAGATCGATCGGAGGAAAGCTCTCGACCAGGGCACGATAGGTATCGGGCACGAAGGCGGGCCGTGCGACACCGATCGGAAAGGGCTCGTAGTCGAACTTGATGTTCTGGTATTGCAACATGACGTCAAGCGGCCCTTGCCATTTTCCCACTTCCCTCGAAGAACTGTCCGGCTCCGGCCATATCCGTCCGGTCCGCGGCGCGCAGGTACCAGCGGATGCCGGGGCGCCGCTTCGCCGCGAGCTCAAGCTGCCCCTTCCACCACTCCGGCGTCTGCACGTTGCATGGCGCTGGCGAACCATTCGGCAGCGACTGCGACGCCGCGGCAGTGGATACGGCGACATAGACGAAGGATTGCGCGGCCTTGAACATCTCGTCCAGCACCCAGCCGATGTCCTCTTCGGGAACATGCTGAAGCGCGCCAACCGAAATGACGCCACCATAGCTGTCTGCCTGCGGCTGCGGGAAGGCCATGGCCATCGGATCATGGAGAGTAACGGAAATGCCCGGCCAGGCAGAGTGACTGGCCGTCGACCCCGTTGCGCCGTAGCCGGCACCCCGGCCGGCACCGAAGTCCAGCAGGCTGCTCACGCCCGCTTGCGAGGCAAGCTTGGCAATCTCGGCAGCGACGGCTGCCAGCGGTCGATCGGCGACCAGGGCTGCTGCCTGCGGCGATCCCTTGCCGGCCTCGAGTTGCCTGTACTGATCGATCATCTCTGCATGACGGCGGCTCGGCTTGTCCTTCGTGAAGACATTGAAGCTCGCCTTGTCAGCGGCCCGCTCAAGCGCGAACCAGACTTCCCCATCGGGATGGGGTTCGTAGCGCAGGACGTCCGGAAAGGGCTGCCATGGCTGGGTCTGCAGCGTGGTAAAGTGGAAGCACTTGGATTTGTCGGGAGAGTATTCCTCGTCGCGTGCATTCCACTCACCTGGCAGCCGCGCCCAGAGCTTGCCGTCGTGAACGGCGTCCCGGAAGAAGCTGTGAGTCTTTCCGCCCTGCGCATCCCTGAGAGTCCAGACCTTGATCATCTTCTCGCAGTCAATGAGCATGACTGACGTCTCGCGTTCCGTGATGCACATCATGCCGGCGCCGCCCATGTCGAGATCGAACAGCTCGCCGGCGTCGGACAGATAGATCTGATCCACGTCATTGTAGATGGCGCGGCCCTTGCCATCGCACATCGACGGGATGCCATAACGGTAATTGGTGAAACCGGTCTTCCAGCCGGTGCGGTCGTATCCCTTCAGATTCTTCATGAAGTAAATCTCATAGACCCGGGCCGGATCGCGCGTGTTGATCACAGACCAGACGAACACCCGTTCGGCGCGAAACTGGCCAGCCTCTGTCCCCAAAAAGATGCGGACCGGCGGCTTTCCGTTCGGCTTCACGCCAGCGGCAACATCAAGGCGCAGCATCTCGGGAAAGTCCCTGACGCCCTCCGGGCGGACCAGATCCTTCTGGAACCAGTAACGCGGCGTCCGATGGTACCACCGCGTCTTGAACTGACCTTCTTTTGCGTACTTCCTAGCCATTTTCATCACGCCCCGTAGTCCGGCGCCTCTCAGTTGTGAATTCGAATACAATGACCCGGCGATAGAACACCACTCCGGGCCGGCCGCATATTGACCAATATCAATTCCCCAATCCGGGGCGGCAGATTCCGTCTCTTAGGGCGCAAACCTAGGCCAAAGCAAGACGTTGCCGCTACATACCGGGAGTATCCTTCGTCGCTGAGTTCCCATAACCCAGCCGCGGATCAAGATCACGATCAATCATGGCCTGAAGGCGCTCCAGCACCTCACCGCTGAAGTAGTCAAGATAGCCAAAGACCTTGGCGCGGCGCACCTTGAAGCTGTCCGGGTCGCCCGGATTTGCCGCACGAAGGCGCGTCGTATTGAATTTGTTCTCGATCTCTGCCTGCCGAAGCTTGTCGAATGACGTATAGGCCGCCGCTTCCTCTGCTTCCTCCGGACTGACCGGGCCTCCGGCCAAGGCGGTAATGCGGGCCAGAAGCTGCGCCGGCTGCGCCTTCATGTCCTCGTAGCTTACGATCATGGAGCGCTCCAGCCGGTCATGCTGACGCAGGCAGTCGTTGAAGAAGCTGATGAGCGGCCGCAGCCCCCAATCCGGATTGTCGGTGAACTCGGCCATGCTCGTCTTGCTGAGATCGACCGGCCAGTTGTTGAAGAGCTTGCGCTCGTGCAGGGCATGTTTCTGGATGTGAAGGTAGAGCGAGACCATGATGTCCAGCGGATGGCGCACGATGAACACGACGCCCTTGCCAGCCAGCTGTGCCGCCGGCGCAGGACCAGCGATGATCGGCCGGATATAGGTATAGGCGCCCATGTGCAGCTGCGGGATGCTGCGATTGAGGCCATGCAGGATTTCCACATCCGGGATCACGGATTCGGGCAGTCCATATTTGTGCTGGTAGACGCGCGCCAGCTGGAAGCGCAACCAGGTATTGCCGCTCTTGGGATGGCCGACAACAACGAGATCGGCACGCGCGAGCTTGCGCTTTTCGGACAGGCCTCGAATCCCCCGCTTCAGCGCAATGCGCGGCCCGTCCGGTAACAACCCGACAATCCGTTCGCCAATACTGGCCTGCCGATCGACCATCCTGTCCACCTTTGTCCCTCAGCCGCCTTGAGCCGCGACCCGTCGCCGGTTCGGTTGGCGGCACCATCGGGAAACACGCCGTGACACCGCACGCTCCCACCGGGCGCCGCCTTTTATCGGCAAGCGGTCAACCGAGGCAATCACTGTTTTGGGATTCTGCGAGCAGCGCGACACCTAAGTTCCAGGGCCTTCACGAAGCCCTTGCCAGGCCCGCGCCAGGATGTCGCCAACAATCACCACCTCGCCGTCGAACTGCGACAGGAGTCCGAGGATGAACTCCAGTTCCGTCTCCCTGCTATGGCCCGGCGAATAGGCATTCGGGCCCGATGCCGCCCAGGGATAGCTGCCGTCCGGATGCTGGAACAGGTCGATCCCGGCGATCACCAGCCGTTGCGGCGACAGGGCCACCGCGGCGGCAAGCATGCTGGCGCCATTGGTCGGGCGCAAATGACCCCAGTCAAAGCGCCGGATACTGTCGGTAAGGTCGTTGACATTGAAGAATTCTGTCGCCCCCACCCTTGGGTTCAAACCCCGCGCGGACGCGAGGCGCACTTCTGCCTCAAGGCTCTGGAGCCCGAAAATGGCACCGGTTACCGCACGCATGGTGGGACGGCCGCCGGTGAACACCACCTGCGGGCGGTTGAACCGCTGTCGCGCCTGCCAGGAGTGATTGACGCGGAACAGTGCATCATGGGCAATTGCGGCGAGCGCCGGATCCTCGCAGGACGGACCGTTGCCGAGGCACAAGATGGTCGCCGGATGGCCAAGCCGCCTCTTGAGGTCCGCGAGCGTCGCAAACCGGCGGAAGCGCCAGTCGATCATTGGCCTTTTTTTGGCTGAGCGGGTCATTCCAGCCAGTGCCCGGGCAGGTGCGGCCAGCAGTGACCTCTCTTGTCTGAGGGGTTTCAGATCGCGGGCCATCAGGGCGGCAAGAAAGTCCGCGGCCGCCGCATGCGTCATGGCTCCAGACGCGCCCTTCGCCGCAGCGGAGCCGATCAGGATGACCTGCTCGCTGTTCCTCACGGCTGGCGCATCCGGCTCCACGCCAAGGGCGTTTGACGCAGTCAGGGTGACGATGGAGATCGCCTGGCGCTTCAAGCTCCGAAGCAAGGCAGGCGACGCCGTCGCCCGGGCCGGATCGAGAAAGACGACCGTCCGAATGTTGAGACGGCGAAGGTAGAGATCGCCCGACACTCGGTTTCCGTAAGGCAAGGGCACCTGCCGCACTCCGGCCAGATGACTCTGCAGCCACTTCGCCGTCGCAGCCACTGCGCTGGCAGACAGCAGGTTGATGCGGCTATCCCGCCTGGCAAGCGCGTCCGCAAGCGGCTGCATGGCGTCAAAGGCGGCAGGATCATCGGCCAGGAGGAGCAGGCCACGCTCTGCGTCCCTTTCCGGCAGCCCCATGCGGGCAAAGGGTCCGGCGGTCCTTCTCACGATGCCTGATCCAGAAGTTCCCCAATCCGCTGCTTCAGACGGTCGAGGTCTGGATTCCGGTCGGGTGTATCCAGTGACACCCCGCTCTCGAACAACCGGGCCAGTCCGTGGTCAACCATGGCGCGATGAAGGCGGTCGAGGTCGCGCGGCGGCGCCAGCCAGCCACGGTCGAAAAGATAGCGACAGACATCGGCGCGCAAACCCCGGTCAAGTGCCATCCGGTGGATGGCTACAATGAGGCGCGCCTTCAGCCCGGGCGGCTTTGGTTGGAGCGGGAAGATGGTAAGCGGCAGGCCGGTCGCCGCCCCTTCCGCAAGCATCGATTCGCTTTCGCCGGTCACGACCAGGGCATCCGCTGCCGCGAGGTAGCAGAGATAGGGATTGTCGACCCGTGCGCGCTCCCATTCATGGAAATGGGCTGCAGGCGCTGCTTCCCGCATGGCCGCAATGGCGTCTGCGGGCGTGCGGCGGCTGGTGACAATGGCGAGGTCGCCGCCCAGGCTTTCAACGGAACGGACGACCAGATTGGCCATCCGCCAGGCGAAACCCGCCGTGAACTCATGTTGTGCTGTCGGACCGCCCACGAGAAGCAGAACCCGGGGATGCCGCAGGCCATCCAGGGGATCGGGCCGCGCATTGCGGGCGGCGGCGAGACTTTCAGCATCGACCTTGGTGGGTGGCACGGCCAGCTCGAAGAGCCGGGGACCGGGAAAGGATCCGAAATGACTGCAGCTGACGTAAAGATCAGAATTTCTGCTCGCTCCACCCGCCTTGCGTCCAAGCATGACGATGCGGCTGCGGCCGCCGCTCTGGCGCTTGATCCAACGGGCCACTGGAATGACGCGGCGACCCATGCCGACCACCACGTCGGGGAACGGCGGGCGCAGGCTGTCCGCACTGATCCCGCGGAGCGACAGAAGGCTGCGACCCAGAATCGGATTCGGGATATAATTCAGAAGGTTAAAGGACAGGATCCGACCCTCTGCAGACCAGCCCATCATGCGGGCGAGTCCCTCCACCTGGGTTCGGTGGCCAGGGCGGTCGTCAATCAGCAGCCAGACGCGCGGCACAGGTGAAGCCGTCATGTGGGGCAGCTCGCGCGGTCTCGGGTGGGATGCAACATGCGGTCGCTGTTTGGACCGGTACAGGGCGGTTTTCAAGAGCTGCGAGATGGTCTAACACGCGCCCGACACAGCACAGAACTCAGGCGGATGCGAACACTTGTCTTGATGCGCCATGGCGCAACCCTGTGGGGTGAAGAGAACCGCTTTGCCGGTTGGGGCGACACCCCTCTCAGCGAGACCGGCATGAAGGAAGCGCGCAAAGCCGCCGCTACGCTCGTCCGCAGCGGGCTCTCCTTCGACATCGGCTACACCTCCTGCCTGCGCCGGGCCCAGCAGACGCTCGACATCGCGCTGGACGAGATGCAGCAGCGCGACCTCCCGGTCCGCCGCGAATGGCGCCTCAACGAAAGACACTACGGCGCGCTGCAGGGCGAGACACGGTCGGCGATGATCGATCGCTACGGCAACAGCCATGTGGTTGAATGGCGGCGCTCCTTTGATGCCATACCGCCAGCACTCAAGGATGACGACCCGCGCTGGCAGGAACAGCTGGACCGTCTGCCTCAGATTCCGATCGCCGACCAGCCTCGTACTGAAAGCATGGCACAGGCCGCGGATCGAATCGCACCATTGTGGCACGAGGCAATCAGGCCCGACCTCGCTGCTGGCAAGCAACTGCTTGTGGTCGCCCATACCAGCGCGCTGCGGGGACTGATCCGCCTCATCGAAGGCCTGAGCGACAAGGAAGCCGCGGACTTCCGCATTGCGACCGCTATTCCGAGAGTCTATGTGATGGACGAGAATTTCAAGCCGATCAGAACCATGGATCTCTCGGAAGGCACGGCCGCGTCGATCCGGTACTGGGTCACGGCCCTGAAACCGCGCCGCATCGGTTGGATCTAGTGGGGCCTTCAATCCTGACCTGCGCCGTCAAGCTTGAGTTCCCCACCTCGCTTCTCTATTGCTGCGGGCCCAGGCCCTCCGACGAAAGCTCAGCACCGGCAGCATGAAGCGCGTTTTCAGCATTTTCTTCCGGGCGGAAGACACGAGACCCTTTCTCGTCCTGTTCTGCCTCCTTCTGGGCGGGGTGGCCGAGGCAGTCGGCATCAGCACGCTGCTACCGGTCGCGACGGCCATCGCGGGCGGAGACAGCGTCGGCTCGTCCCGCCTCAATGTCACCGTGCGCGAGGCCATCAGTTGGTTCGGACTGACGCCAAACCTGTCCACCATGGTCTTCATCGTGATGAGCATGATCGTCTTCAAGGCCATTCTGTCGTTCGCAGCGCTGTCATATGCCGGGGTCTCCAGTGCCCGGGTCTCCAACAATCTGCGCAAGCGGTTGATCAGCGCCATCTTCGAGGCGCGCTGGAGCTTCTATGCCGAACAGAGCGGCGGGCGGTTCGCCAACGCAATCAGCAATGATTGCGGCCGGTCGGGCGATGCCTATGCGCTCGCCGCCCAGGTTGTCGCCTACTCGGTACAGGCCGTCATGTATGCGATCGTCGGAATCCTGGTCGATCCGCGCATTGCGATCGTTGGACTGCTGTTCGGCCTCATCGTCACGCTGTTGACCAGCAAGCTGGTGCGCGTTACCCGCAAGGCCGGCTTCAAGCAGACTGACAGCACGGCGACGCTGACGGTGCTGATGGTCGACATGCTGAACAACATCAAGCCGCTCAAGACCATGGAGCGCTACGATGCGATGCTGAAGTCCCTGTCCGGGACACTGAGGCGCCTGAAGCGCTCACTCGTTGTGCGGCAGTTGTCTCATCATGGACTCAACCAGCTGAGCGACGCGCTGATCGCCGTCATCGTTGCCGGCGGAATATACTTTGCCAACAGCTACTGGTCGGTTCCGCTGCCCGAACTGGCCGTGAGCGGAATGGTCTTCTACCAGATCATTGCCTCGATCTCGAAACTCCAGAAGTTCAACATGATCGCTGCACAAGTGGAAAGCGCATATGTGCGGGCGACGGAACTCATCGCCCTTGCGGAAAGCAACCGCGAGGTGAATGCCGGCAAAGCCCTGCCGGAGATCGGCAATGGTTGCCGGTTCGAGAACGTCAGCTTCTCGCACGGCAGCACGCCGATCCTGCATGATGTCGATCTGGAGTTTCCAACCAACAGCATAGCGGTTCTGAGCGGTTCATCTGGAGCGGGCAAGACCACAATCATTGATCTGCTGATCGGGCTCAATCGTCCCACCAGAGGTCGCATCATGATCGGATCGACGGCCCTCACCGACATCGATGTCCGAGCCTGGCGCCGCGAAATTGGCTATGTGCCGCAGGAGCTGAGCCTGCTGCACGCCAGCATCCGAGACAATATCTCGCTGAATGACACGTCGATTTCAGATGCGCAGATTGTGGAAGCGCTCACCCTTGCCGGCGCCGGTGAATTTCTCGCCAATCTCCCCAAAGGTCTCGACACCGACGTCGGGGAAATGGGCGGCAAGCTGTCCGGCGGCCAGCGCCAGCGCATTTCTCTGGCGCGCGCCCTGGTCACCAGGCCCAAGGTGCTCATTCTGGATGAAGTGACCAGTGCCCTCGACGGGCGCACGGAAGCCGACATCGTTAGCAACATTGCGAGCCTGCGCGGGCTGTATACGATTGTCGCGATCACCCACCGTCCGGCCTGGACCGACATCGCCGACCGGCTCTATCTGGTTGCCGGGGGTCGCGTCTCGCGGGTTGCAGGCACGAGCGACAAGGCCACGGCGGCAAAGCCTAGAGCACGCCGTGCTTCAGAAGATCGGAAAGCCGCAAGAGGCCGATGACCTGACCTTGCGGATTGGTCACCAGCAAGGACGTGATCGCATGCGTTTCCAGTATCTGCGCAGCCTCTGCCAGCAACCTGTCGCTCGCGATGTCACGAGGATTGCGTGTCATGATTTCCCCCGCTTTTCGTTCGAGAATGCCCGGGTCGGTCATGTGGCGGCGCAGGTCTCCGTCGGTGATGATCCCCTCGATCTCGCCCGACCCGCCGACGACGAGCAGAAGTCCCATCGCCTTGCTGGTCATTTCCGGAATGGCCTCGCGCATGGTCACATCCGCCGGCACCGTGGGCAAATCACGGCCCGTATGCATAAGTGTCTCGACAGTACGGATCATGGCACCAAGCTTTCCGCCGGGATGATAGACGCGGAAGTCGGCAGGCTGGAAGTTGCGAGCCTTGAGCAGGGCGACTGCCAAGGCGTCGCACAACGCCAACTGGAGCAGTGTCGACGTAGTTGGTGCAAGTCCATTAGGACAAGCCTCAGTTGCCACAGGCGTCTGCAAGACGACGCTCGCCTGCCGCCCCAGGGTGCTTTCAGGCCGCGAGGTGACGGCAATGATCGGCACAGCGAAGCGCTTGGCATAGGCGATGATGGTCTGCAGCTCGGCGCTTTCGCCCGAGTTCGACAGCAGGATGAGGACGTCGTTCGACGTGATGGCGCCAAGGTCGCCATGGCTCGCCTCGGCCGGGTGGATGAAGAGAGCGGGCGTGCCGGTCGACGACAGGGTTGCCGCCACCTTGCGGCCAATATGTCCGCTCTTTCCCATGCCCGAGACGATCGTGCGGCCAGACGTGGCCAGCACCAGGTCTGCTGCACGATCAAACGCATCGGCCGCCTTCTCGCCAAACGACGCGACGAGAAAATCAAGGCCTTCTGCTTCAGTCTTGAGCGCCGCAAGGCCAGCGGCGCTATGGCGCAGTCTGGGTGTCTGGTTCATGGCGCTTGCCTTAGTGGCTTTACGCCAAACCCGCAAGCGCGCGAGACTCAGGCGCGCTTCGCCGGGCAGGTCGTGACGCCGAGAATGGAATACAGCGGACAGTTTCCGATCAGGGCAGTGATGATGGGCACCACGCCGATCCAGCCAATCCAGTTGTAGCCCGTGGGCGCGGCAAATATCGCATACCACAGCAAGCCAAGACCGATCACGATCCGCACGATACGATCAACGCTCCCGACATTCTTGGTCATCAGACCCTCCTTTGCAATGAAGCGAACTTATCACGCAGCCGCCCATCTGTCTGTGACCGGATCACAAAGCCTGCTGGAGTATTGCGAGGCGTTGTGGATCGGACACGACGATGCGTCGGCGTTCGAGCCTGACGAGGCCATCGGTTTCGAAGTGCTTGAGGAGCCGGCTTACCACTTCGCGTGCCGTGCCCAGTTCCATTGCAATGTCCTGATGGGTCATCGCAAGACTGCCCCCTGCCCCGCGCTCGATGAGGAAGCGCGCCAGGCGGCGGTCCACCTGGCGGAGAGAAACCTCCTGCACCAGGGCAATCAGGCCATTCAGACGCTCGCCATAGGATCCGAAGATAAAGCGCCGAAACCGGTCGGACTCCGCCAGAAGCTGGTCGAACACCGGCTTGGGAACAACCAGGGCCTCGCTGTCGGTTTCAACCAGCGCCGTCGCATCATAGTCCTGTCCTGCGAGGAGGCAGGCGGTGGTCAGGATGCAGGTTTCGCCCGGGCCGACCCGATAGAGAAGCAACTCACGCCCAGCTTCGGTGGCCGTCGAAACCCGCACTGACCCGGCCTTGATCACCAGGAAGGCAGAACAGGCCTGTCCCGGTGAAAAGACAGTTTGCCCTGCCTTGAGCTTCGCCGGCTTCGCGCCACGCGCCAGGATGCCCTGCGCAGCAGGCTCCAGGGCAGCCAGGGCACCAAGCGATTCCGGCGGGTTCCCGGTCAAAGCCGCCCCGTCGCGCGCATGAGGGCGAGCAGCTGATCGCGCGGCAGGGCAATGCTGCGATTGCCATCCCGCCCGACCATGGTCTGATTGCACAGCATGGAATCGATCACAGCCTCCTCGGTGGCTTCAACGGTTGCACGGAACAAGTCGTCAAGACTGCCGTTCGGGAGTGCCGCAAATGGCACCGCTGCGCCATCCCGTGCGGCAAATGCCGCTTCGTTTGCGGTCGAGAAAGCCAGAAAGATGTCGCCCGATGAATTGTTGCCGACGGTTCCCGTGCGGGCGAGCCCCATGGGCACGCGCCGTGCGACGCGCTTGAGCTGGTGGGCCATGAGCGGTGCGTCGGTGGCAACGACGGCAATGACCGAGCCCTGGTCCTTGCCCCGCAGCTTGTCATGGCCGATTTCGCGGCCCACCGGAACGCCAAGAATCGTGAAGTCTTCGCGGCGGCCAAAGTTCGATTGAACGAAGACGCCAAGACGGTAGGTTTCGTCTGCAATCTCGACCAGGCGCGAGGAAGAGCCGTTACCTGCCTTGAAGTCATAGGTGATCATTCCAGTGCCGCCGCCCACGCTGCCCAATTCGACCGGGCCGCTGCGCGCATTGTCCAACGCCGCGATCGTGTGTTCGGCCGTGACATGGAATCCATTGATGTCGTTCAGGTCGCCGTCATAGGTCTCGGCCGCGACGGGCAATCCCCAATCCTGCCCGGTGCCCACGCCCCGCGACACCAGCCATCTGATGGTTGCATCGCGGGTGACGCCGCAGGAATGCGTGTTGGTGATGGTGATGGGTGTCTGCAGTTCACCGCACTCCTCGATCCAGACCACACCGGTCATTTCGCCATTGCCATTCAGGGCATAATACCCGGCGGCACAGGGAATCTGCGCCTTGTCCTTGCCGCGCGGAAGGATGGCGGTAACTCCGGTGCGAACCGGCCCCTTGCCAACGACCAGCGGTCCTTCGCCCGAGATCAGCGTGACGGTTCCGACCTCGACTCCCGGCACATCGGTGATCGCATTGAAAGGGCCGGGCCGTCCCGGAAAGGGGAGGCCCATATCGCGGCCGCGTCTGGCTAGCCCGGTCATGCTGTCACTTGCTCCACATACATCCTTGCAATTCCCTGTCTATCCCACATGATGCCTGACGGGAGTGCCTCTATGGAAGCCGGATCCATCTCGCATTACAAGGAGTTCCTCATCATCCTGGGGGTTTCCGGGCTGGTGGTGCCCCTGTTCCTGCGAATCGGCATCAATGCCGTGCTGGCCTACCTGATGGTCGGCATACTCTTGAGCGCCGACGTGCTGGGCCAGCTTGCCCGGATCTTCTCACCGCTCGATGCCCTCGTTATCCATCACCGGGAGAGCATCGCCCAGATGGGCGAACTGGGCGTGGTCTTCCTCCTCTTTCTCATCGGGCTCGAACTGTCCTTCGAACGGTTGAACACCATGCGCCGCCTGGTCTTTGGACTGGGCGGATTGCAGGTTCTCATAACCTTGGCTGCGATTGCCGCGATCCTCTTCGCCATCGGCTTCGACAGTGCCACGGCCCTCGTCGCCGGTGCAGCCCTTTCGCTGTCGTCGACGGCCATTGTCGTGCAGCTCCTCTCCGATGCCAAGCGCCTCGGTTCGCAGACGGGCCGCACGAGCTTCGCCATCCTGCTGTTCCAGGACCTGGCCGTCATCCCGCTGCTCCTGCTCGTCACCATTCTCGGCCGCAAGTCCGATGGGTCGGTGCTGGTCAGCATTCTCACGGCCCTGGCCCAGGCCGGTGTTGCGATTGCCGTCATCGTGATCGTCGGACGCTATGCCTTGCGCCCCCTGCTCCGTTTCGTCGCGGGAGCCCAAAGCTCCGATCTCTTCATGGCGGCGACGCTGCTGATCGCTGTCGGCGCCGGCGCGGCCGCCACGCTGGCCGGCCTTTCGATGTCGCTTGGCGCCTTCATTGCCGGATTGCTGCTGGCCGAGACGGAGTTCCGCCGTGCCATCGAAGCGATCATCGAACCCTTCAAGGGGCTACTGCTCGGCGCCTTCTTCCTGCTGGTCGGCCTCAACATCGATCTTGAAGGATTGTTCGAAAATCCGCTGCGAATCGTCGCCGCGGCAGCAGCGCTCATCCTGCTCAAGGGTCTCATCATTTACGGCCTCGCGAGGTTGTTCAAGGTCAGCAACATGGCTGCCACCGAGACGGCAATGCTGCTGGGGCCTTGCGGTGAATTTGCCTTCGTCATCCTCGGCAGCGCGACGGCCATGGGTATCTTCGATCCCCGCGTGAATGCCGACTCGCTGCTGATCGTGACGCTCACCATGATTCTCATTCCCTTTCTTGCCCGCATCGGCACCGGTATCAGGACCCGCGTCAAAGACCGCGCAATCGCCGAGCAGCTGGCCAGCGTCGAACTTCCTGATGCGGTACCCCAGAGAGTGATCCTCGCAGGATTTGGCCGCGTCGGCCACCTGGTCGGATCAATGCTGACGGAACACAGCATTCCGTATCTCGCCGTCGATGTGGATGCAGACCTTGTGGCGCGCGAGCGCAAGGCAGGTTACCCCGTCTACTACGGGGATGCGGCCAATGCCGAGTTCCTGAAGCGCTGCGGCCTGGATGAGGCCGGCGCACTTGCCGTAACGATGGACAATCCATCACGCGTCGACGATGTGGCCCGCGTCGCCCGGTCCCTCCGTTCCGACCTCAAGATCATTGCCCGCGCGCGCGATGAACGCCACGCCATGAGACTATACGCGACCGGCGTGACGGAGGCCGTGCCCGAGACCATCGAGTCCAGCCTGCAACTCGGCGAAGCCCTTCTGGTGGAGACCGGCGTGCCCATGGGGCTGGTGATCGCCTCGGTGCATGAGCGGCGCGACGGTTTCCGGAAGCTGCTTGGACGGCCCAACCGCCGGGAACAGGTTGAGGCCGCCCGCAAGCGACTCAGGCGCCAGCAGACCCAGAGCTGAAGTCCTTCGCCCAATAGCGCACAGTCTTGTCGCGATCGGCAAGGCTCCGTTCGCCGACGGGGAGGAAACCAAGCGCGCGATGAAAGGAATCGGACTGCGGATTTGCCGGACTCGCATTGATCTCGCAGACCAGCCTTTCGCGGCCTTCTGCTTGCGCGCGCCGTTCGAGGTCGCCATAAAGCCGACGCGCGAGGCCCCTGCCCCGCGCCGCTGCAGCCACGACCACGCGGTCAATGTAGTAGAAGCGCGGATATCGCGACCGGAACCAGGCGAAGTTCGGATTGTCGTAGCTGCAGCCGTCGTCGAAGGCGACAAACAACGCGAGCCCCGCCGCTTCGGCGCGGACATGAGATGCCGCTTGGAACAGGGCGAGCAGATCGCCTGCGGTCTTGTAGGACAATTCTTCGGCATGCGCGTTGTTCAGGGCCAGCAGGCTCCTGAACAGCTCGCCTTCGAAGGGAGGCGCCAGCAAGCCGTTCATCCCGGCCTCAGTTGATGCCCAGCTTCTTCTGCAGGCTCGAGCTTGACGTCGTATACTGGAACAGCAGCCTTTCGCCCGGGTTCTTGTACTTGAAGGCCTGCTGCGCCATCAGCGCGGCCTCGTGGAAACCTGAGAGAATGAGCTTCAGCTTGCCGGGATAGGTGTTGATGTCGCCGATGGCAAAGACGCCGGGAGTGGACGTCTCGAATTTCGCGGTATCCACCGGCACCAGGTTCTCATGCAGATTGAGTCCCCATTCGGCAACAGGACCAAGCTTCATCGTGAGCCCGAAGAAGGGCAGCATGGCGTTTGTGGCGATGTCGAACGCGGCGCCGTCATTTCCCTTTACCGTTGCTGCCGACAGAACGCCGCCTTCGCCCTTGAGTCCGGTCACCTGGCCAAGCCTGAACTGCATCTTTCCTTCGGCCACCAGCTCGCGCATCTTCTTCACGCTGTCGGGTGCAGCACGGAAGTCGTCGCGCCGATGAAGCAGCGTCATGGACTTTGCGATGGGTTGAAGATTGATGGTCCAGTCGAGCGCCGAATCGCCGCCGCCGACGATCAACACATCCTTGCCGCGGAAGGCTTCCATCTTCTTCACGGAATAGAAGACCGACGTTCCTTCGTAGGAATCGATGCCGGGAATGGGTGGCTTCTTCGGCTGGAACGAGCCGCCGCCGGCCGCGATCACAACGACCTTGGAGCGGAACACCAGCCCGCCATCGGTCTTCAGTTCGAATTCGTTGTCGCCATGCTTGATGAGTTCGGTGACCATCTGGTTGTAGTGGAACTCGGCGCCAAACGGCTTGATCTGCTCAAGCAGGCGCGAGGTCAGCTCGGCGCCGGTGACGATCGGGAGCGCCGGAATGTCGTAGATCGGCTTCTCCGGATAAAGCTCGGCACACTGGCCGCCGGGGCGGTCGAGAATGTCGACGACATGGCATTTCACGTCGACGAGCCCCAGCTCGAAGACGGCGAAGAGGCCGCAGGGGCCAGCGCCAATAATGACGGCGTCGGTCGTGATCACATCGGACATGACAAACCTCAGAACTGCTTTGCTGGAACGCGCACGCGGAGGCCGTCGAGCGAATCGGTGACCTTGATCTGGCACGACAGGCGGCTGGAATCCTGTACGTCGAAAGCAAAGTCCAGCATGTCTTCTTCCATCGGGTTGCGCGGGCCGACCTTCTCTACCCACTCCGGCTCGACATAGACATGGCAGGTAGCGCAGGCACATGCGCCTCCGCAGTCGGCATCGATGCCGGGAACCATGTTCTTGATTGCGGTCTCCATGACCGACATGCCGGGCGAACCGTCACAGGTCTGCTCGACACCATTGTGCTGGATGAAGGTGATCTTGGCCATGCTGCGGAATCCGTTGAGGCGTTCGTTTTGTCGAACGGCCTTCTAGGGGATCACGGCGCGAAACACAACTGTCAGCGCGGCGAATAGGCTCTGGCCACGGCCGCGCGGAACTGCGTGATGGCCAGTTGCAGATCAGCCAGAACCAGGTTGCGGGACACCGGATCGGGGGCCGCGGTTTCGAGGTCACGGGCCAGCGCCACCAGCCGGAGAGCGCCCACCGCTGACGCAGACCCCTTGAGCGCGTGCGCTGCGAAGCGCCATTGGCCCGCGTCGGCCTCCTGCGTCATCATTGCCACGGTCTCGGGCAGCTGCAGCAGGAAGAGGTCCACGATCTCGCGTTCGAGATCCGGCGAATCCAGCGTGTAGCGGACCAGAAGTCCGCGATCGAAGACCTCCGCCTGCCCTTCGGCCTGCAGAGGAAGATTGTGCCGGGATCGCCCTGCCATTTGCCGTTGAAGTCTCCCCATGCGGCAGCCGACTTGCAACCGCCTGTGGTGCCAATCCTTAACGGCAATCCGTGAACCACCCGTTTGTCGAATCTTTTCAATTGTCTGCATGATCTTAACCAAATTTTAAATAATTCGGCCAAACCGGCGGCCAAAAGGTTCAAGCTGGCCATTGGTTAAGCTATTGTGAACGACTGCGGAAACTCCGCGACGGAGGCCATTGCCGGTCCCGGCCCAGTTGGGCCTGTTCCGGCAGCCGTCATGGAATGACCGCAAAGCGGCGGGAAAAACGCCGCGGGACGTTGTGAGTGGATGCGGGAAAATACACATGGCAAGCAATACGACCGAGACCCGGCGTCAAGATAAGCGCGCCGCCGAGGCCGAAATCCAGCGGCGTGAACCGCCCCGGGGCAGCCTCGACCCCGCACCGGTCCGTGGACGGCCTGCCAACGAGAATGATCCCGGCACCTCGATGATGCTGGCGCGCCTGCGCCGGCAGCCGTCCTTCGCGCCCTACTATGCCGCATTTGCCCTGTCGCTGGCCTGGGTCGCCGGTTGGTTCTTCATTTTCTCCAGCACGCTGTTCGGCAGCCAGGGTGCGGCCGCGCCGGAGGGCATGGCCGATACGATGACGGCGCTCGCCCTACTGGTGCTGCCCATCGGTCTCATCTGGGTTCTGGCTTACTTCCTGTGGCGCGCCTCGCAGCTGCGCCAGGTCTCCGAAGTCCTGATGCAATCCGCCATGCGGCTCATCCGTCCGCAGGACATTGCCACCGAGGGCCTTACCACCATTGCACAGGCGGTGCGCTCGGAAGTTGACCTGCTGGTCGGCGGGGTCGAGCACGCGGTTCAGCGTGCCTCCGTGCTTGAAGAAATCGTCCACAAGGAAATCGCGGCCATCGAAAGGGCCTTCGGCGGCAACGAGGAACGCATTCGCAGCCTGGTAACCGGCATCGAAAACCAGCGCGCCGCCCTTCACCAGGCAGGACTTGTCATCAATGGTGATGCCAATCCGCTGCTGGCGCGGCTCGAGACCAACACCAAGAACCTCGACCACGTTGTGGCGAATGCCCACGATACGCTGGCGCGTCTCGAAACCGGCCTGCGGGACACCGCCAGCGGACTGGCCCGGGTGATCGACGACGTCGCCGGAAGGGCCCATGAGGCGGGAGACGAAATCAGCGCCCAGACGACGCAGATGGAGCGCATGTCCGGCTTGATGATCAGCGAATTGCGCGACTTCTCGCGCCAGTTGGCCTCGCAGGTCGAGCAGCTGTCCCATGCCGCAAACACGCTCAATGCCGAGACCAGCGAATTCGGTCATACCGTGACGGGCATGGAAGCCAGCATGGCGCAGCTCATCCGCCAGAGCATTGAACAGCTGACCGACATCAATTCGGACATCACGCGTACCATCGAGCGAGTCTCCGTCGGCTCGGCCGACCAGATGAAGCAGACGGTCGCCGATCTGGCCGAAGTGGTGCAGAGTACTGCAAACAACCTCACCTACCACATCAAGACGGCGACGGGAGAAGTCGCCGCCACCGTCGAGCGCGCCGGCATCGACACAACGCAGCAAATCGAGCAGAGCCGGACGCTGGTGACGCAGGGCCTGCAGGCCGTGGCCGGCGATTACCTCGACCGCGTGGCGCAGGCCCGTGCCGAACTGGTCGGTTACCTCGACAATTCTGCCGAAAGCCTGTCCGACGCCATCAACCAGGCGACCGACCAGGTGGCGGGCCGGATCAACGCCGCCGGCTCCCAGATGATCGCCGGCCTCGACCAGACCGCCAATACGCTTCTCACCGAACTAGGCTCGATGAGCACGGGGCTTTCCGGACGTGTTGAGGAAACCACCGGCAAGCTGTTCGGCGAGATCAGCATGCGTGCCGAAGGCATTATCACCCGTCTCGACGATCAGGCTGGCGCGGTCTTCAGCCGCCTGGACGAGCAGGCCGGACTCGTCACGCACCGCGTAGAGGACACGGCGAACCGCATTCTGAGTTCGATCGAGGAACGCACCGCCGGCGCCACCTTGCGCATCGGCGACACGGCTTCCGAAGTGCTCACCGCGCTTGAGCAGCAGAACAGCGACAGCGCCGCGCGCATCACCGATTCAGCCGCCCGTCTGCAGATGGCGATCAGCGACGCTGCCGAAATGCTGGCCAACAGGCTGGGCAGCACGTCGATCGACCTCGTCGGCAACATCGACGGCAGCTTCTCTGCTGCGCTTGAGAAGCTGGACAGCACGGCGCGCGATTTCCGCACGCTCATCAGCCAGACCACCGACAGCCTGGAGGATCGCATCAGCGGATCGGGCGATTCCCTCAACAGCGTGATGAATGCCGCGGTGGCTTCAGCCTCAAACCGCATCGAGGAAGTCTCCAACCTCTTCCACACCTTGCTGGAGCAGACGACAACCGGGGTCGAAGAACGCGTTGGCGGCAGCGCGGATGCCCTGCGCCTTCACGTGACCGAAGCGGTCGCTGCGGCCACAGGCAAACTCGACGAAACCACGCGGCTGTTCCAGCAGTTGATCGGCGGAACGTCGGAAGAGCTCGAGCAGCGCATCGACGGCGCAGCCGAGCGTCTCTATGGCCACATGAACGCAACCGTCACCTCCGTCTCGGACAAGATCGACGGCGTGTCAATCATGGTCTCGAGCCGGCTCGAGCAGACCTCGGCCGGCGTCACCGGGCAGCTTCAGTCGGTTGCCGGATCCCTCAACGAGGTGCTGGTCACGACCAGCGGCACCATTGCGGCCCACCTCAAGGAAACGGCCGAGATCGTCAACCGGGAGATGCAAGAGTCCGGCATTGCGCTGGCGGCCAACATCGAGAAGTCCGGCGGTCTCGTGACCGAGCGCCTCATCACGGTCTCGGACAGCTTCAACCACAACATGGCCACGGCGCGCTACGATCTCATCGGCTTGCTCAACACCTCGGCCGGAGACATCACGTCGCGGCTCGAGGAAACAGCCGTTCAGCTCTATAGCCGCCTGGACACCAGCACCAGCAGCATGACGGGCCAGATCGAGCAATCTGCCAACAAGCTCTATCACCGCCTCGACCAGGTAACGCTCCAGGTCAGCGGCGAACTGGAACAGACAGCCGAACGCATCAACGAGCGCATCAGTTCGACGGCTGACAGCGTGACCACGCAGGTTGCGCGCACGACGGACGTTCTGACCAGTCAGCTCGACCAGTCATCGCGCCAGCTCGACGACCTGCTCGGCGCCACGGCGGACCGCCTTGGGGGACAGCTGCAGCAGGCCACGCACGACCTGAACACCCTTTTCACGACGAGCAGCGAGATGCTGACCGACCAGCTTGGACAGACGGCCAGCACGCTGGGCGACACCTTCTCGACCAATTCCCAGCAGCTGGTCAGGACGCTCGACGAGACTTCGACCGAGCTTTCGAGCCTGTTCAACGCCAAGACACGCGGCCTGAGCGATCAGCTCAGCCAGACCACCACAGAGCTCTCGGCGCTCTTCTCGGCCAACACCAAGATGATGAGCGAACAGCTCGACACCACGGCCAACGCGATGACCAACAACTTCGCGGAAACGGCGGTGCGTGTGACCAGCCAGGTCAACGAGGCCAACACGCTGATGGTTCAGCGACTCGAGCGCACCTCCAACGAGGTAACGTCCCAGCTCGATTCGGCGGGCAGCACGATCTTCGCCAAGATCGACAACACCTCGCGCGAACTGGGCCAGCGCTTCGAGATCGCCACTCATCTGCTGGAGCGCGTTTCGGGCGAGTTGTCGGGCAAGCTGGAAGGCACGGGCGCCCGCTTTGCCGAGATCCTCGACAGCGCCTCAAGCCAGATCATTACCGACCTGAGCCGCGTCCGCGATGCGTTCTCGCAGGGCCTGGGCCAGACGACACTGCAGATCACCGGACGCCTCGAACAGGATTCGGGATTGATGGTTGACCGCATCGACCGCGCCACGCGGGAACTGGAACAGGCTTCGGTCACCACGTCGGTCAAGCTCGACGATGCGCATCGCAAGTTCTCCAAGCACGTCGAAACGGCCAATACCTATCTGGCCGATCAGTTGTCGGCCGCTGCCAGTGGCCTGGACGAGCGCCTCGAAACGATCTCGATGCACCTGACCGGAAAGCTGGAAATGACCGGTGCACGGGTTTCTGAGCGCCTCGACGACGTGACGCAGCTGGTAGAGAAGTCGATCGACAAGCTCAATGACGAGATGGAGCGCGTGCTGGTGAACCGCAAGTCGGCACTGGATGGCCTGATCATGGACGCCAGCAAGCGGGCAACCGAGATCGACTCGGTGATGACCAGCTACATGAACCTCATAGAGGAGTCGCTGGCTTCTTCTGAGGCCCGCGCCAAGGACATCAGCCGCATCGTCGCCGAGCAGGCGGCGATCGCCAATCGCAACCTCGAAGACGAGATCCGCAAGCTGGAGTCAACGTCTGGCGGCCAGATCTCCCAGGCCGCGCGGGTTCTGCGCGACCAGCACGAGCGCGCCATGACGGCAATGAACGAGATGCTCTCGTCAACGGCAACCGACTTCCAGCAGACGGCGCAGGACATGCGGATCACGGCCCAGCAGGTGGTCAAGGATATCGATCAGGCGCGTGCCGAGCTCAAGCGCGCCATCCTCGACCTGCCGGAGGAGACCCGCAGCAATGCCGATGCCATGCGCAAGGTTGTGGCGGACCAGATCTCCGCGCTCAGTGCCCTTGCGGATGTCGTGAAGCGCCAGACGGGGGTCATGGATATCTCCGGACCGGGCATATCCTTGTCTCGCAGCTATAGGGATCCCTCACCGGGAAAAGCTGAGGGCGCCACGGTCCCGTCCGGTACCGTGAGCGCCCCCGGACAAGCCAAGGACAAGATCGACACGCTGGAAGCGATGACCTCGTTGCGCGACAAGGTCATGGCAGAACTTGAGACCGCACCGGCTGCGCCCAAGCCCGCTGCCAAGTCTAAGACCAAGGATGAGGTACTCAGCCTTCCCAACCTC
Organism: Aestuariivirga sp.; assembly: GCA_041739715.1. GTDB lineage: Bacteria > Pseudomonadota > Alphaproteobacteria > Rhizobiales > Aestuariivirgaceae > Aestuariivirga. The sequence continues at coordinate 1,667 of JBGSNJ010000129.1, read as the reverse complement.
ACCCGAGAGATGGAAGGCATGATCCACAAGCTGAACGTCGCGGCGCGCGACGTGGTCGAGGCCGTGGATGGCAGTCTGCCGCGCGATCTGGAGCGGCAGTTCGAAGCGGGCCAACGCGATGTCTACACGCATCGCCTGTTCGAAGGCCGGGGCAAGCGCCTGCAGCGCGCCATCCGCGAACGTCACGGGTCTGACCGCCTGGTCCGTGGCAAGGTGGATGCCTATGTCCGGCTCTTCGAGCGGCTGCTCGACATGATGAGCAACTCCAAGCGCGGCGATGCGCTGGTGGAGGCCTGCCTTGCCTCCGAAGCAGGCCGAGTCTATGTGATGCTGGCTGAGGCGGCGGGGCGCATCCCGCCGCAGTGACGGGACGCCACATGGATATTGCAAAGCCCTACCTGCTTTTCCTCGGCGACGTCCACGACCAGCTGGCTGCCAAGACCGCGCAGGGGATCGTCGACTGGCGCCCGGAGTGGTGCGTCGGTCAGCGGCGGCTCCAAGGCTGCAAGGCGGATACCGGTCTGCCCGACATCAGCATCGCCGATGCGGCCGCCAAGGGGGCGAAGACCATGGTGGTTGGCGTCGCCAATACCGGCGGCGTGTTGCCCGATCACTGGATCAGTGAGATCGTCGCCGCACTCGGCGCCGGCCTCGATGTTGCGACTGGCCTGCACAAGCGGCTCGGCTCCATCCCCGAAATCGCAGCCGCGGCGGCGCGGCATGGCCGCAAGCTGCATGACGTGCGCTTCTCGGACATCTCCTTCGCAACCGGCAAAGGCACGAAGCGCCCCGGCCGGCGCCTGCTCACCGTCGGCACGGACTGCTCGGTCGGCAAGAAATATACCGCCCTGGCCATGGAGCGCGAGATGCGCAGGCTTGGCCTCAACGCCGAATTCCGCGCCACCGGCCAGACTGGCGTGCTCATTTCGGGACGCGGCATCGCCATCGATGCCGTTGTGGCAGATTTCATCGCAGGCGCTGCCGAGTGGATCTCGCCGGACAACGAACCAGACCATTGGGATGTGATCGAAGGTCAGGGCTCGCTGTTCCATCCATCCTTCTCGGGCGTCACGCTGGGTCTTCTGCACGGTGCCCAGCCAGACGCCTTCATCGTTTGCCATGAACCGACCCGAAGGACGATGCGCGGCGTACAACACCGGCTTCCGAGCATCGCGCAGGTGATCGAGCGCACGGTTCTCGAAGGACAGCTCACCAACCCGGCCATCACTTGCATCGGCATCGCCATCAATACCGAGCACCTGTCCGAACCGGAAGCGCTCGCCTGCCTCGCCGAAACCGGCAAGGCCCATAACCTGCCCTGCGTCGATCCGATCCGGACAGGCGTCACGCCGCTGGTCGAGGAACTGCGCCACCGTTTTGGGGTCTGACCACATGCGCCTGACCGTTGCCGCCGAAAGCTGGCCCATCGCCGGAAGCTTCACCATTTCTCGCGGCAGCAAGACCCAGGCGGACGTCGTGGTGGTGACGCTCAACGATGGCAACCACACAGGGCGCGGCGAATGCGTTCCCTATCCACGTTATGCGGAAACCGTTCCTGGCGTCATCGCCGTGCTGGAAGATGCGCGCGCCGCCATTGAAGCCGGCATTGACCGCGCCGACGTGCCGAAGTGCGTGGCACCGCATGCCGCCCGCAACGCGCTCGATTG
>JBGSNJ010000126.1:0-3659 GCA_041739715.1 Aestuariivirga sp. | reverse complement strand
CGCTCAAGCGGCTCGGCCACGATCGTGGCCACGCGGCGGCGATCACGGCCCGGCTGCACGTCGAGCTTCATCGGACGAATAAGTTCCTGCCAGTTCTTCTGGTTGACCTGCATCGATGTTCTTTCCCGTCGAAATGCCGGTGCCGCGACGGGCAGCACCGGATTTGAAACTTCACTTCAGAAAACACTGCGCGCCAGGCGCGCGAACATAACCAAATCAGACGCGGCGGCGCTTCGGCGGACGGCAGCCATTGTGCGGGATCGGCGTCACGTCGCGGATCGACGTCACCTGAAGGCCGCAGGCCTGCAGGGCGCGAAGGGCCGATTCACGGCCCGAACCCGGACCGGAAACCTCGACCTCGACGGTCCGCATGCCATGTTCCATGGCGGCGCGGCCAACCTGCTCGGCAGCCACCTGGGCAGCATAGGGCGTCGACTTGCGCGATCCCTTGAAACCCAGCTTGCCAGCCGAGGCCCAGACGATGGCATTGCCCTGCACGTCGGTGATGGTGATCATCGTGTTGTTGAACGAGGCGTTCACATGGACGACGCCGGCAGAGATGTTCTTGCGCTCCTTGCGGCGCGGGCGGGCAGCTTCTTTGGCCATGACTGGTGTTCCTTACTTCTTCTTGCCGGCGATGGCCTTTGCAGGCCCCTTGCGGGTACGGGCGTTGGTGTGGGTCCGCTGGCCGCGGACCGGCAGGCCCTTGCGGTGGCGCATGCCACGGTAGCAGCCGAGATCCTGCAGGCGCTTGATGTTCATGGAAATGTCGCGGCGAAGGTCGCCCTCGACCATGTAGTCGCGGTCGATTACCTCACGGATGGCGAGAACCTCGGCATCGCTCAGCTCGTTGACGCGCTTCTGCACGGGAATCTTGACCTTCTCGCAGATCTCCACCGCATTCACGGGTCCGATTCCGAAGATGTAGCGCAGCGCGATCGCCACGGGCTTGTTGGTCGGGATGTTGACGCCTGCAATACGGGCCACGTCTTTTCTCCATGTTATTCCAACGGCTTGTACCGATGGTCTAAAGTTCCTGTTCCGGTCCGATGCCTTAGCCTCAAAGGCATAAGGCCGCACTTCGGGAGTGTTACCCCCTGAAGCCAGCCTTTCCTCAACCGAGATTGCCGGTGTCTTTAGGCTGGAATCGCTTCCGCGTCAACCTCAGAAACCCAACAAAAACGGTCATCAGATGGCGTTCAGCACCTGTTCGATCTGGCGGGTCACGTCCCCGATCTCCGCCATGCCGTCTATGGTTTTCAACCTGCCGCGGCTGCCGTAATGGGCAATCAGCGGCGCGGTCTGCTTGTTGTAGATATCGAGCCGGTCACGAACGGTTTTCTCGTTGTCATCGGCCCGGCGGGTGAATTCGGTCGATCCGCAGGCGTCGCAGACCCCTGCGCGTTTCGGCGTCTCGAACTTGTCGTGGTAGCCCTTGCCGCACTTGGCGCAGGTGTAGCGTCCGGTAATGCGCTCCACCAAGGCTTCGTCATCAACCTTCATTTCGATCACGGCGTCGAGCTTGAGGCCCTTGCCGACGAGCATCCTGTCCAGCGCCTCGGCCTGCGCCGTATTGCGCGGGAAGCCATCGAGGATGAAGCCCTTCTTTACATCGGCCGCGTCAAGCCGGTCGGCGATGATTCCGACCACGATGTCGTCGGAAACCAGTTCGCCCCGGTCCATGACCGCCTTGGCCTTGCGCCCTGTCTCGGTCCCGGCAGCGACGGCTGCCCGCAGCATCTCGCCAGTGGAGAGCTGCTTCAGGCCATGACGCTCCTCGAGGAGCTTGGCCTGGGTGCCCTTTCCGGCGCCTGGCGGACCGAGAAGAATGATGTTCACCGCTTCCCGCCCCTGAGCTTGGACTTCTTGATCAGGCCTTCGTACTGCTGGGCAAGCAGATGTCCCTGGACCTGGGCCACCGTATCCATGGTCACGCTCACCACGATCAGCAAGGATGTGCCGCCGAAGTAGAAGGGCATGCCGGTGTAGCCGATCAGGAACTCGGGAAGAAGGCAGACCACCGTCAGGTAGAGCGCGCCGATGACGGTGATGCGGGTCAGCACGTAGTCGATGTACTCGGCGGTCTTCTCGCCCGGGCGGATGCCAGGAATGAAACCGCCGTACTTCTTCAGGTTATCCGCTGTCTCCTTCGGATTGAACATGATCGAGGTGTAGAAGAAAGCGAAAAAGATGATGAGCGCCGCGTAGAGGAAGAGGAACAGCGGCTGGCCATGGCCGAGCATGGCGGTGATGCGGTTGAGCCAGTCCGGCCCCTGCCCGGCCGAGAAATTCGCTACCGTGATCGGCAGCAGCAGCAGCGACGACGCGAAGATCGGCGGAATGACGCCCGAGGTGTTCAGCTTCAGCGGCAGATGCGAGCTGTCGCCCTGGAACATCTTGTTGCCGACCTGGCGCTTGGGATACTGGATCAGCAGCCGGCGCTGGGCGCGCTCCATCAACACGATGAAGGCGATGACGGCCAGCGCCATGATGATGACGCCGATGATCAGGAACAGCGAAATCTGGCCGGTGCGGCCCAGCTCGAGAAGTGCGGCGATGCCGCTTGGCAAACCCGCCACGATGCCGGCGAAGATGATCAGCGAGATGCCGTTGCCGATGCCGCGGGCGGTGATCTGCTCGCCCAGCCACATCAGGAACACGGTGCCGCCGGTGAGCGTGATCACCGTCGACAGGCGGAAGAACAGCCCCGGATCCACCACCAGATTGGCCTGCCCTTCCAGGCCGACAGCGATGCCGTAGGACTGCAGCACGGCCAGGATGACGGTGCCATAGCGGGTGTATTGGTTGATCTTCTTGCGGCCGCTCTCGCCTTCCTTCTTCAGGGCTTCCAGATGCGGGCTGACCGTCGTCATCAGCTGGATGATGATCGAGGCCGAGATGTAGGGCATGATGTTGAGCGCGAAGATCGCCATGCGCCCGAGGGCACCGCCGGCCAGATTGTTGACCCAGCCGAGAATGCCCGTCGACTGCTGTGCGGCAAAGCGGGCGAGTTCGGCCGCGTCGATGCCGGGAATCGGAATGTAGCTGCCCAGGCGATAGACGATCAGTGCGCCGAGCGTGAACCAGATGCGCTTCTTCAGGTCTTCCGACTTGGCCAGCGCGCCGAAGTTCAGATTGGCGGCAAGTTGTTCTGCGGCAGATGCCATTCTTTCGTCCTCGCGTTCAGCCCCGGCCCTGACATGTGGGACCGGTCGTCAACGCAAACAAGCTCACTTGGCCTCGGCCGGCGCGTCCGCGGGCTTCAGCATCTTGACGCTGCCGCCTGCCTTCTCGACGGCGGCAACGGCACTCTTGGAGGCGTGATAGACTTCGAAGGCCAGCTTGGACTTGATCTCGCCCTTGCCCAGCAGGCGTACACCGCCGAGCTTGTTGTTCACGACGCCGGCGGAAATCAGCGCCTCGACGGTCACCGGCGCCTTGGGGTCGAGCTTCTTGGCATCGACGGCAGCCTGCACCTTGGAGAGGTTGACTTCGTTGTATTCCACCTGGTTCGGCTTGTTGAAACCGCGCTTCGGCAGGCGGCGGTAGATCGGCATCTGGCCGCCTTCGAAGCCGGCCTTGGCGCCGCCCTTGCGGGCCGTCTGGCCCTTGCCGCCGCGGCCAGCAGTCTTGCCAAGGCCCGAGCCCAGGCCACGTCC
>JBGSNJ010000124.1:0-2610 GCA_041739715.1 Aestuariivirga sp. | reverse complement strand
GGCGTCGAATGCCTGTGCAAGACGCCGCGCAAGCTGGTGGTCAAGAGCTGAGGACATCATGACCGACTTCAACCGCCCGCTCTCGGGACTCGTCACGCCGCGCTTCGGCGGCATCGCCACCTTCATGCGCCTGCCGCATGTGCCGCTCGATCAGGCGGAAGGTCTCGACATCGGCATCTTCGGCATTCCCTGGGATGGCGGCACCACCAACCGCCCGGGCCCGCGCCATGCGCCGCGCCAGATGCGCGAGGCCTCCGCCATGGTGCGGCCCATGCACCAGACCATGCACATCGTGCCCTATGACCTCGCCAATGTGGCCGACCTCGGCGACAGCCCGGTCAATCCGGCCAGCGTCGAGGATGCGCTGAAGCGCGTGGAAGGATTCTACACGGCGCTTATCGCCAAGGGCATCCGTCCGCTGGCGGTTGGCGGCGATCATCTCTGCTCGCTGCCGGCGCTGCGCGCAGTGGGCGCGAAGCAACCGGTGGGCATGATCCATTTCGATGCCCATACCGATCTCTACGACGGCTACTTCGGCGGCTTCAAATACACCCATGGCACGCCCTTCCGCCGCGCCATCGAGGACGGCGTGCTCGATCCCAGGCGTACCATCCAGATCGGCCTGCGCGGCTCCATGTACGATCTCGACGACTTCGACTATGGCGCGAAGATGGGAGTGCGCCTCGTGCGCATCGAAGAGGCGATGGAAAAGGGCCCCAAGGCCATCATGGCCGAGGCGCGCCGTATCGTGGGCGACGGCCCCGTCTATGTGAGCTTCGACATCGACATGCTCGATCCTGTCTATGCGCCGGGCACCGGCACGCCCGAGATCGGCGGCTTCACCACCTTCCAGGCCCAGCAGATGCTGCGCGAGCTGCGCGGGCTGAACATCGTCGGCGCCGACGTGGTGGAAGTCTCGCCACCCTTCGACCCGTCCGGCCTCACGGCCCATGCGGGCGTCACCATGATGTTCGAGATCCTCTGCTCCATGGCCGAGGATGTGGCGAAGCGGAGGCGGTAATCTGCTGGATCTTCACTTCGCGGCGGGCAGGACGATCACTTCGATGGGGGTCGGATTGTAGTTGTTGCAGGGGTTCAGCACCTGCGGGCAGTTCGAGATCACCGCCAGCACATCCATTTCGGCGTGCAGATCGACATGGTCGCCGGGCTTCGACGTGCCCTTCGCGATGGCGGCCGCGCCGGCCGCGCCCACCGGCACAGTCATGAACCAGTTCACGTTGGGCACGATGTCGCGCCAGCCGAGGCCATAGGGCTTCAGCGCGGCGAGGAAGTTCTCGCGGCAGCCCGTGTTCGACACGCCATAGAGCATGAGGTTCGATGGCTGCGAGCAGCAGCCGCCGATGGTGTCGTGTCCGCCGAAGCTATCTGCCGTGATGGTGAAGAGCGGCCGGGCGCGATCCGAATAGAGCACATCGCCCTTGGTCAGGAGAATGCGGCCGGCCTTCTTGATCGTGTTGGGATGGTGATAGCGCTCCTCCGGATCGGCGGCGTTGTAGCAGAGGAAATCCACCGCCTGCTGGCCATGCGTGTCGACGATGCGCAGCGTCTCGCCCTTGCCGACGAAACGGCTCCAGTGCGCCCGCGCAGGGACGATCTCGCTGTAAGGCTCGTCGCGGCGCATCAGTCCAGCGGCCGGGTGAAGAGGCGGCCCCATTGCGGCAGGGCATCGCTGACGCCGGCCAGCCGCAGCGCGTGCCAGGCCATGGCATGGTTGGACGAGGTGATCGGAACGCCGGTCTCGGCCTCGATGTCGCGCGCCGCTTCCGCCAGCCTGACCGAGGTGCATGAGACGAAGACACAGTCGACCTTTGCCGTATCCAGCAGGCGGCGCACGCCGCTGCGGATCGACTCCGGCGTGATGCGCGCCACGATGCTGTCGTCCTGCTCGTTGAAGGAGCCGAAGACCGGAACCTCGAAGCCCCGTGCCTGGATGTAGCTGGCAACGATGCGGTTCACGTCGGCGCGGTAGGGCGTCAGCACGCCGATGCGCTTGGCGCCGAAGGCGCGGAAGGCCGCGAAGGCTGCGGTGATCGGCGTGGTCCCTTTCGCGCCGGGACGAACCTCCCGGATCCGCTGGAAGACTTTCTCCTCGCCGATCGCCATCGAGGCGGAGGTGCAGCCATAGGCAACCACATCCAGTTCGCCGCCGGGGAGAATGACGTCGGTCGCGGACGCGATGCGCGGCTCCATGGCGCGCAGCGTCTCGGGCGTGATCTGGGCATCGTTGAGGATGCGGCTCTGGTAGAGCGCCACGCCGGCGAGCGGCGTGATGATCTTGCGCCACTCGTGCTCGATGGTGAAGTCGGTCGCCAGCACGATCAGTCCGATGCGGGCGCGGCTGGCGATGCCGCTATCGGTCTGGAAGGGCAGGTGCTCGATCAGGATCATGTCCTGTTCCGGCTTCACCTCGCGCAAGGCCTGGTTCATGCGGCAACTCCTCGGCTGTCGCGCGATTTGTACCAGAGATCGGCAGGCACACCTATAGTGCGGGAACTATGATTCGGCTGAGACAGGCATGCCGTAAACTCAGAGGCTGGCGGCGCGGCGGCGTCACCGTCCTGGCTGGCGCGCTGGCCGCGCTGGCCCTGC
>JBGSNJ010000163.1:0-1771 GCA_041739715.1 Aestuariivirga sp. | reverse complement strand
ACATCCTCGCTGACCTGCAATCCCGCGAGGCCGCCGGGGGAGGCCTTGCGGGCGGCGTTGATGTACCGACCATGGCCTGGGCAATCGCCGCAGCCGCCAACACCGTCCCCTGGCGCGCCGACTGCCTGATCCAGTCCATTGCAGCCAGCCGCTGGCTGAAGCGCCACGGCATCGTGCCTGACTTCCATCTGGGCGTCACATCCGGCGAAGGCGGCGCCTTCATGGCCCACGCCTGGGTCGAGCTCGATGGCGTAGTACTGACTGGTGGAAGCGGGGTGGACCAGTACAATCTTCTGATCGGGCCGTGAGAGCGGGAATCCATCTCGCGGCTGCACCATTCGCAGAACTCTGAGAGTCAGGGTTAACGGGCGGACGGCCGACGCTCACCCAAGCATGCAGGGCAATGAGCTCGCGTGGCGATAGCCAAAGGGCACCCCCAAACGGCCTATAGGCAATGCCCGAGATAACAGAAGTCTTTTCAAATCAATCATCTGCATGAGGGTGACAACCCAAGGCCCTTGCCCGCAGCAGGTCGACAGACTGCCGCCCCGCCACGCCCGCGCAGTGTCGTGGCGGTCACCAAACTTGAAACAAAGTTGACGGGCTGCCGCAACCATTCAGCAGAAGCCCTCCGGCTACAAGGGGTGCCTGCAACGAACTGGGTATTGCCATGGCCGACGCGACCGCAAGAGAACAGCTGATCCTCGAAATGATCAATCGGGCCCGCATGGATCCGGAGGGCGAAGCTGCACGTTATGGCATCAGCCTGAACCAGGGGCTTTCGGCCGGCACGATTTCAAGCGCGCCGAAGCAGGTGCTGGCCTTCAATCCAGAGCTGAATGACGCGGCGGACTCACACAGCGGCTGGATGCTGGACACCGACACATTCTCCCACACCGGCGTCGGCGGCTCTTCGCCCGGCCAGCGCATGACCAGCGCCGGCTATCAGTTCACGGGAAGCTGGACCTGGGGCGAGAATATCGCGTGGTCGGGTTCAACCGGCAGCTACAACGGCGATCAATACGCCGCCACGCATCACAAGAACCTGTTCCTCAGCGCGGGCCATCGCACCAATATCCTGAACGACAACTTCCGTGAGGTTGGCATCGGATCCGTCACAGGATCCTTCAAGAGCGGCACAACCACCTACAACGCGCTCATGACGACAGAGAATTTCGCCAAGTCCGGAAGCAACATCTTCGTGACGGGCGTGACCTACAACGACACCGACAACGATGATTTCTATTCGATCGGGGAAGGCCAGGGCAGCCGGACAGTCACGCTGCTGCAGAACGGCGGTACCGTCGCCACGACGACAAGCGCTGCTGCAGGCGGGTTTTCACTCGGAACGACGGTGACCGGCCCGGTTGAAGTGCGCTTCAACGGCGGCGGCCTCGCGGCGACCATGGGCGTGGCGGTCTCGCTTGCGGGAAAGAACGTCAAGGTGGATCTCGTCGACGGCAACACCATTCAATCGAACGTGACTGCCGAGCTGACCCAGTCATCGGTCAATCTGACCCTGCTCGGCATTGAGAATGTCAACGGCGGCGGGAACGGACTGGCCAACACCATCACCGGCAACAAAGGCAACAACACGCTCTCCGGCAACGACGGCAATGACACCCTGATTGGTGGCGCCGGCGTCGACACCTATCTGGGTGGCAACGGAGACGACACCATTCGTGCAGAATCCACCGACAACCTTGCGCAGTCCAATGGCGGCGAGGGATACGACAAGCTCTACATCACCGGGTCGGCACCCTCGGGCTTC
>JBGSNJ010000060.1:0-1876 GCA_041739715.1 Aestuariivirga sp. | reverse complement strand
ACTGGCGCGGCGGTTGCAGGCGTTCGGGACGATCGGGTAATTTGGTGGCGCGGCGGCGCGGGCAAAGCCCGCGCTGACGTCAGACGGGTTCGGTTGGCTTGCGGCCAACCGCCCCGCTGGCCGGTCTTGGGCGAGTCAGGCCTGGCTGCGCTAGGCCTTGCCGCCCTTCGACGCGATCCAATCATCAATCTTCTGTTCCAGCACGGCCATCGGCAAGGCGCCGGTCATCAGCACCTGCGAATGGAATTCCTTGATGTCGAACTTGGGTCCCAGCGCCTTTTCGGCTTTGGCGCGCAGCCGGCTGATGGTCAGCTGGCCGACCTTGTAGGCGAGCGCCTGCGACGGCATGGCGATGTAGCGTTCGACCTCCGACGTTGCGTCGGTCTTGCCCATCGCCGAATGGTCGAGCATGTACTGGATCGCCTGATCGCGGGTCCAACCCTTTGAATGCAGACCGGTATCGACGACAAGGCGCATGGCACGCAGCATCTCGTCGTCATAACGGCCCTGTAGCGAATAGGGGTCCTTGAACATGCCCAACTCGGGCCCAAGGCTTTCGGCATAAAGCGCCCAGCCTTCGACAAAGGCGGTGTTGCCGCCAAAGCGCTGGAACGGCGGCAGGCTTTCATTTTCCTGCGCGAGGCTGATCTGGAAATGGTGACCCGGCACGGCTTCGTGGAGGTAGAGTGTCTCGATTCCCGGTGTGGTGCGCGACGGCAGGTCATAGGTGTTGAAATAGAAAACCCCGGGGCGCGAGCCATCGGGTGTGCCCTGCTGATAGCTGCCGCCGGCGTCGGTCTTTTCCTTGAAGGCCGGCACCGGGCGGATCTCGAGCGGCGCCTTTGGCAGGGTCGAGAACAGATTGCCGACCGTGGTGTCGACGCGCTTGCCGACGGCATAATAGCGGTCGGTCAGATCCTGCTTTGACTTGGGCTTGAACTGCGGGTCGGTGCGGATGAATTCAAAGAATTCCTTGTTGCTGCCCTTGAAGCCAACTTCGGCCTTCACCGCTTCCATGCCCCTGGTAATGCGATCGACTTCGGCAAGGCCGATGTTGTGAATCTCGCTGGCGGTCAGGTTCGTCGTCGTCGACGACGCAATTTGATAGCGATAGAGGTTGTCGCCGCCCGGCATCGCCGACAGGCCGACGCTGGTGCGCGCCACCGGCAGATATTCGGTTTTCAGGAAATCGCGCAGCCGGGTCAGCGCCGGGTTGACCTTCTGGCCGACTTCGGCGGCGTACACGGCCTTAAGCCGGGCCTGCTCGGCCGCCGGGAAGCCTTCGGGGAACTTGGCCACCGGCTTCATCATCACGGCGTCTTCCAGCTTTGGCGCGAGAAGATTGTCGAGCTGATCGATGACGTTCTGCACGACGAGCTTTGGCTGCACGACGCCCGATGCCATGCCCTGGCGGAAACGGCCGATGGCAGCATCGATATAGGTGGCAAATCCGTCCATGCGCTTCAGGCCGTCGTCATAGTCCTTGACGGTCTTGTAGGGTGCGGCGCCCTCGCCCGACTGGAATTCCGGGAAAAACGTGTGGAAGCCGGTGAAATGATCGATCGGGCGGCCGATGGTGGCAGCGACGATCGCCGGGTCGAAGCCCTTCAGATCGTTGGTGCGCTGCCATTTGAAGACGTCATAGCTGACCTTGTCATTGGCATCGAGCGCGTTGCGATCAATTGCGGCCAGCGCTGTCAGATCGTCCTCGATGGCCTTTTTCTCGGCTGCGAGATAGGCGTCGGAGATATAGTCGCCGAACTGATCGGCACGGCGCATGTCGCCGCGGAAAATGCCATAGATCGGATTGCGTGCCAGGCTGGCTTCGTCGCTGGCGTTGAACAGTGCCCGCAACGCCGTCGCCGGCGTTTCCGCA
>JBGSNJ010000047.1:0-1617 GCA_041739715.1 Aestuariivirga sp. | reverse complement strand
GCAGGGCCTGCCGGAAGTGGCCTCGCGCGCCAGGGCCGAGGCGCCGCTCGCCATTGCCTTCCCGCCGGATGGCGCGCGTATCGATCTTTCGGGCGATGGCGGTGATCGGGTGCTGGCGCTGAAGGTCAATGGCGGCACCGCGCCCTTCACCTGGATGGTCGACGGCGTGCCAGTGGTGAGTGGCGAGCAGCGCCGCGATGCCTTCTGGGACAGGCCGGGCCGCGGCTTTGCCCGGCTGTCGGTGATCGACGCCAAGGGCATGACGGCCACGGCGCGCATCCGCGTCGAGTAGTTTGACGGCCCCGGAAGGTCGCGTATACCTCGGCGCATAATCGGGAGGATCGAGACGATGACGCAGGACACGCCCTGGCGGCGGCGCAGCTATCACCGCGACTGGCTCATGGCGGAGGCCAATCGCATGTTCGACATGTACCAGTTCAACGCAGTCAATCCGAAGGGCGGCTTCTTCGATCTCGATGCGGCGGGAAAACCCTATGGCGAGCTGCGCCAGATTCACGCCACCTGCCGCATGGTGCATTGCTTCGCGATCGGCCAACAGTTGGGGCGGCCGGGCGCCGACCGCATCGTCGACCACGGGCTGCAGTATCTATGGAACGTCCACCGTGACCAGACCTATGGCGGCTACATGTGGTCGCTCGACGATCATGGTCCGCGCGACGACAGCAAGCAGGCCTATGGCCATGCCTTCGTGCTGCTGGCGGCCTCAGCCGCGAAGGTGACGGGCCATCCACTGGCCGACCAGCTCATGGCCGACATCACCGAGGTGATCGACACGCGCTTCTGGGACGACGAATGTGGCGCTGTTGCCGAGGAGTTCGCCCGCGACTGGCGCAAGATCAGCGACTATCGCGGCCAGAATTCCAACATGCATCTGACCGAGTCGCTGATGGCGGCCTTCGAGGCGACGGGCGACGCCGCCTATCTGCGCAAGGCCGAGCGCATCGCCGACCTCATCATCAACCGCCATGCGCGCGCGCTGGACTTCGCAGTGGCCGAGCATTTCGACTCCAGCTGGAACGTCGACAGGGCCTACAAGGGCTCCGACATGTTCCGTCCTGCGGGCACCACGCCCGGCCATTGGCTGGAATGGTCGCGGCTTGCCATGCAGCTCTGGGTGCTGGGCGGAAAGAAGCTGTCGTGGCTGCCGGAGGCGTCGAAGAAGCTCTTCCGTGCTGCCTGCGAGCGCGGCTGGGATGCGAAGCAGGGCGGTTATTTCTACACGCTCGACTTCGACGGCCGCCCCCTGCTCCGCCACAAGATCTGGTGGCCGATGACGGAAGCCATTGCCGCCGCCGCCTTCATCGGCGAGCATGACCCGGATCCCTACTTCGAAGCGTGGTACCGCCGCGTCTGGAGCTTCGCCATCGCGCATTTCATCGACCACCGGCATGGCAACTGGTATCCGGAACTCGACGACGACCTCAGGCCCTTCGACCTCTTCTTCACCGGCAAGCCGGACATTTATCACAGCCTGCAGGCCTGCCTCATTCCGCTTTTTCCGGCGACCGGCAGCATCACCAAGGTCGCAGCCGAAGCCTCATGAGGCGAGCGCCTCGCCGAGCAGGCGTGCAAGCCGCGGCGGCAGGCTGAGCGCGC
>JBGSNJ010000547.1:0-9761 GCA_041739715.1 Aestuariivirga sp. | reverse complement strand
GCCGTGCATGGCGCCATGCTGGTGCTGGCCGGCGAACGGCTTGTCTATGCGCTCTGCAGGCCTCCCGGCCATCATGCCGCCGCCGACGTGGCGGCCGGCTTCTGCTACTTCAACAATGCCGCGCTCGCCGCCGAGACGCTGACCCGCGCCGGGCGGCGCACCGCCATTCTCGACATCGACGTGCATCACGGCAATGGCACGGAGGCGATCTTCTATGACCGTGCCGACGTGCTGACGGTCTCCATCCATGCCGATCCGAAGCGCTTCTATCCGTTCTTCTGGGGCCATGCCGCGGAAACCGGGCGCGGAGCGGGAACGGGCTACAATCTCAACCTGCCGCTGGCACGCGGCACCACCATCAAGCCCTACCGCGCTGCGCTCGACACCGCCCTCGCCCGCATCGCGGATTTCGCGCCCGAGATTCTCGTGCTGGCGGCCGGACTCGACATCGCGGTTGACGATCCCTTCCAGGGCTTCGCCATCGCCACGCCCGAATTCGCCGAGATCGGACTGGCCATCAGGAGCACCGGCCTTCCCATCCTTGTCGTTCAGGAAGGCGGCTATCCGTCACCGAGCCTTAGCGCCAACCTCGCATCCCTGCTCACCGGCCTTGGCGCATGACACCCGTGATCCGGGACATGCGGGACGACGAGGCCGACCAGGTGGCCGCCATGGTGCATGGCCTCGCCCGGCATCTCGGAACGGGTTTCGTGCCGCGCGTCACTGGTGCATCCTTGCGGTCCTCGCGCGATCTGATCGACGTGATGGTGGCCGAGGATGGCGGAGCACTCATCGGGGCCTGCCTCGGGCTGATGACCTTCTCCACCTGGCGCGGCGCGCGCGGCCTCTACATCGTCGACCTCTTCGTGACGCCGCAAGCCCGCGGCCGCAACATCGGCCGGGACCTCCTGCGCCGCCAGGCCCGCAAGTTCGAAGCTCGCGGAGCGCGCTTCATCAAACTGGAAGTGGACGAATCCAATACCGGCGCCGTGCGTTTCTACGCGCGGCTGGGATTCCGCAAGAAGAGCGAAGACAGGCTTCACATTCTGGAGCAGGATGAACTCCAGGACTTCATTTCAACGGGAGACGACACATGACCATCAAGCGCGTCGGGCTGATCGGCGTTGGCCTCATGGGGCACGGCATCGGCAAGAACATCCTGGCCAAAGGCTATGAACTTACGGTCATGGCGCATCGCAACCGCGACCCGGTGGAAGACCTGATCAAGCGCGGCGCGCATGAGCGCAACAACCCGCTCGCCATCGCCAAGGACAGCGACCTTGTCATCCTCTGCGTCACCGGCACGCCGCAGATCGAGCAGCTGGTCTACGGCGAATATGGCCTGATGGGCGCAGTGCGCCCCGGCCTCGTCATCGCGGACTGCTCCACCGCCGAGCCGGACTCGACCATCCGCATCGCGGCCGATGTCGAGGCCAAGGGCGGCCACTTCGTCGACACGCCGATGACGCGCACGCCGAAGGAGGCGGAAGCCGGCAAGCTGGGCCTCATGACCGGCGGACCGGACGAAGTCATCGCCCGCATCCGCCCCGTGCTCGAGTGCTTTGCCGATACCATCGTCCATGCCGGTGCCGTGGGCTCGGCCCATCAACTGAAGCTGATCAACAATTTCCTAGCGATCTGCCACGCTACCGTTGCGGCAGAAGCGATCACGGTCGCGGCCAAAGCCGGCGTCGACATGAAGGCGATGCGCGACATCGTCATGGCGGGCGGTGCGGCCTCGGTAATGTTCGGGCGGCTCATCAACGTGCCGCTGTCGGACGACGACAGCCACGCGCAGTTCGCCATCCGCAATGCCCGCAAGGACCTGCGCTATTACACCAACATGACCGAGCAGCTCCCGGTCACCTCTTTTCTGGCTGAGACGGCGCATCAGATCACCGTCATGGCCGACAATCTGGGCTACGGCGACCGCTTCGTGCCGCGGCTGATCGATGTGATGATGAAGGTGAATGGCATGAAGTCGTGAAGACATTCCTCGATACCCCGGCAAAATGAGTTGAACCCTGGGGGAGAGTGTTGTTAGCTTGCGTATCAGTCTGCGAAGGACAGAAAGATCCGGCAGATTCCTGGGAGGAACGGCGTGGCGCTACTTGAAGTCAGAAATGTCTCCAAGAACTTCGGTGCCATTCGGGCGCTGATGGACGTGAGCTTTGCCATCGAGCCGGGCGAGGTTGTCGGCTTGATGGGCGACAATGGCGCCGGAAAATCGACGATGGTGAAGCTCGTCGCCGGAAACTTCCCGCCGAGCGACGGCGAGGTGCTGGTCAATGGTGAAGTCTGCCACTTTCACAAGCCGATCGAGGCCCGCGCCAAGGGCATCGAGGTGGTCTACCAGGACCTGGCGATCGCCGACAACCTGACGGCCGCCCAGAACGTGTTCCTTGGCCGCGAGATCACCAAGGGCGTCTGGCCCTTCCGGGTGCTGGACAAGCAGGCCATGATCGACCGGTCAGCCGAACTCTTCGCCGAGCTGAAGTCGGAAACCCGCCCGCGCGACCTGGTGCGCAAGATGTCGGGCGGACAGCGGCAGGCGGTGGCCATCGCGCGCACCCGCCTCTCCAATGCACAGTTGGTCCTGATGGACGAACCGACCGCAGCGATTTCCGTGCGCCAGGTAGCGGAAGTACTGGAACTGATCCGGCGCCTGAAGGCCCAGGGCGTGGCGGTGATCCTCATCAGCCACCGCATGCCCGACGTTTTCGCCGTTTGCGACCGCATCATCGTGCTGCGCCGCGGCACGAAGGTGGCCGACAAGGTCACGGCCATGACGTCTCCCGAAGAAATCACCGGACTGATCACGGGAGCGATCCTTGCAGCATAAGCCTCCGAAGAGCCCCGAGACCGGTCACGCCGTCATTGCCGATGTCGCGAAGATCAAGGAGCAGACCATCCTGCAGCGCATCCTCGCCAGCCAGGCCTTCTGGGTGTCGGTGGCGCTGGCGCTGCTGGTGACCTACATGTCCATCCTGCAACCCAGCTTCGGCACCGTCGACAACGTCGCCAATGTGACTCGCAATCTGGCACCCTTCGGCATTATGGCGCTTGGCATGACGGTCGTCATCATCACCGGCGGAATCGACCTCTCCGTCGGCTCGATCATGGGACTGGTGGCAATCGTCGCCGGACTGTTCCTCACCTGGGAATACCCCTGGTATGTCGCCTTTCTCATGGGGCTCCTCACCGGCATCGCCTGCGGCGCGGTGAATGGTTTCTTCGTCGCCTATGTCGGCATGCCATCCTTCGTCGTGACGCTCGGCATGCTCTCCATCGCACGCTCGCTGGCGGTCGTCCTCTCGGGCAACCAGATGCTCTACAAGTTCGGTCCGGATGCACCGATCGTGAAGGCCATCGGCCAGGCGAAGTGGCCGGTCCAGACGCCCGGCGACGGGATTCCGGACTGGATTCCGCAGTTCTCCTCGCATTTCTGGGTCATGGTCGTGATGGCGCTGACGCTGGGTTATGCGCTCAACTTCAAGCCCTGGGGACGTCATCTCCTGGCGATTGGCGGCAACGAAAACGCCGCCCGGCTCACCGGCGTGCCGGTCGACTGGATCAAGTTTCTGGCCTACGTGTTCTCGGCCTTCACCGCCGCCGTCGCGTCCCTGCTGCTACTTGGCTACAACGGCTCGGCGATCAATGCGATGGGCCAGGGCTATGAGCTGCGCGTCATCGCCGCCACGGTTATTGGCGGCGCCAATCTCATGGGTGGCGCCGGCACGGCCTTCGGCGCGGTGATCGGCGCGGCCTTCCTGGAGGTCATCCGCAATGCGCTGCTGATGGCCGGCATCGATTCGAATTGGCAAGGTGCCTTCGTCGGCGCCTTCATCATTCTCGCGGTACTTCTCGGCATGCAATCCGGCGGCAAATCCCTGATTGCCGCCACGGTGGAGCGCCTGTTTCCGAAGAAGCATCGCTAGAAACCGGTTTCACTGCCGGACACAGTGAAGGTCATAGAGGAGGAAGACCCAATGAAGAAACTGCTCATGAGCACGATCCTCGCCGTCGGGGCCCTGACGATCGCGGCCACCGGCGCCCAGGCGAAATTCGTCTTCGCACTTGTCCCGAAGAACATGAACAACCCGTTCTTCGACCAGGCTCGCGACGGCTGCAAGAAGGCCGAAGCCGAATCCAACGGCGCTTTCGAGTGCATGTACATCGGCCCCGGAGAGCATGGCGGCGGTGACGAACAGGTCACGATCGTCCAGGATCTCGTGGCAAAGAAGGTGGATGGCATCGCCGTGTCGCCGTCGAATGCGGCCGCCATGGCGGTTGCGCTGCAGGCCGCCAAGGAAGCGGGCATCCCGGTTCTGACCTGGGACTCCGACCTGCTGCCCGAGAACAAGGATCTCCGCGTGGCTTACATCGGCACCCACAACTACGAGATCGGGACCAACCTCGCCAAGCTCGCCAAGGCGATCAAGCCCAATGGCGGAACCGTCTGCATCCAGTCCGGCGGTGCCGCGGCGGCCAACCACAACGAGCGCATGCAGGGCATCCGCGACGAGCTGTCGGGCGCCAAGTCCGCCGCCTCGCCGGGCGATCGCCTGACCGGCCAGGGTGGTTGGACCGAGGCAGAAGGCTGCCCGCTCTACACGGATGACGACTTCCCGAGATCCGTGCAGCAGTTCGAGGACTTCATGGCCGCCAACCCCACCCTCGACGCCTTCATCCCGACCGGCGGCTTCCCGCAGTTCATTCCGGACGCGAACCGCGCAGCGGTGGGCAAGTACAAGGACAAGATCGCAGCCAAGGAACTGGCTCTGGTCGTGGCCGACACGCTGCCCGTCCAGATCGAGCAGATGAAGGAAGGCCTGTCGCTTGGCCAGGTGGGTCAGCGTCCCTTCGAGATGGGCTACAAGACGATGATGGCGCTGAAGGACATGAAGGAAGGCAAGGCGGCGCCGGCCGATCCGACCTACACGGGCCTCGACGTCTGCACGCCCGAAACGGCCGATACCTGCATCGCGAAGTAGTCGACAGAAGGATCGAATCGAGAGGGGCGGAGGATTCTCCGCCCCATTTCGATGGAAGCCGTCAGTATGCCCGCAGGGCCGCCGCGGTGGCGGCCGCTGTGACGATCAGCCCGGAAATCATCTGCGGACGGCTGGCGAGACTGCCGGCGGATGCCACGCGCTCGGCCGCCTGCGACAGGCGCGGAGCAGCGAAGCTCTGGCCCAGCGCCATCAGCTTCTGAACATAGACGTGATCGGCGCCGCGGATGGCCGACTTCTGGAGGTGCGTCAGCTGATTGGCGCAGACCTCGATGTCGCGGCAGGCCATGTTGAGGAGTTCGCGAAAGACGCCGGCCGAAAGACCGGCCGACAGATCCGACATCTGTTGAAGATTGATCAGGGGCGCCTCGCCGTCTGCGGCCTGCCGCGGGCGCCAGTCAAGCGCCGCCTGAACGGCAGTGTGCAGTTCGTTGCGGTTGGCAGGCTTCGGCAGAGCGATGTCGAAGGTGTCGCTCCAGCTCGCCTGCTGCATGGCATCGGCCAGAAAGGCTGACAGCGCCATGATGGGCGTCGCGCTGACGGCGCCGCCAAGATTGCGGATGGAGCGTGCCGCCGTGATGCCATCCATGATCGGCATCTCGATGTCGAGCACGATGACGTCGAAGCTCTGGACACAGGCGGAGCGGACGGCTTCCTCGCCATGAACCACGGCATCCACGTCGCATCCCATGCCCTTGAGCATGGCAGCCGTCACGATGCGGACAGGGTCGCAGTCTTCGGCAAGCAAGAGGCGCGGACGGCGACCGTCGCGCTGCCGAAGCACCAGAGGTGCAGCTGCGGCGGCCTGCAGTGCAAGAGCCATTCCAATTCCCAATCCAAAAACGTCCCGGTCCAGACCGTAGCGGCGGGATGGTTTGCAAGTGGTTGCCGAAACCACTCCAATTGGAAGATGGCTAATGCGAGGTTAAGGCCTTCTACTTGGTACCGAACATGCGGTCGCCGGCGTCACCCAGGCCTGGAACGATGTATCCGTGATCATTGAGATGGCTGTCGACGGCGGCCGTATAGACCTTCACATCGGGATGCGCGCCGCAGACCTGGCGGATTCCTTCCGGTGCCGACAGGAGGCAGACGAGACGGATATCCTTGGCCCCCTTTTCCTTCAGGCGCTTGATGGCATAGGAGACCGAATTGCCGGTCGCCAGCATGGGATCGACCACGATCACCGGGCGCTCGGAAATGTCCTCGGGCACCTTCAGGTAGTATTCGACGGGCTGCAGCGTCTCGGGATCGCGGTAGAGCCCGATATGACCGATGCGGGCCGAAGGCATGAGGTCCAGCATGCCTTCGAGCAACCCATTTCCGGCTCGCAGGATCGACACGATAACCAGCTTCTTGCCCTTCAGGATGGGCGCTTCCATCTCGGCCAGGGGCGTCTCGATGGTCTGCGTTGTGATCGGTAGATCGCGCGCCACTTCGTAGGCCAGCAGCAGGCTGATCTCGCGCAGCAATTGCCGGAACACCGCCGAGGGCGTGGACTTGTCGCGCATCAGCGTCAGCTTGTGAAGGATCAGCGGATGGTTCACCACGAACAGGTTCTTGGGAAGATCGGACTGGGCCATGGTGGAACTCCTTCTGTGCGGCTCCGTTTTGCGGAAGCCCGCCGCCGATTTCAAGGCGGCACCGCCGTCGTCCACCGTTTTGGCCCGGACCGGGCGAAAAGAGGGCTTGCGCATGCAAGTTGCCGCATCTATATCGGTAACACTTTACGTTACATAAAGGCACTTCCATGACGCCCGCCCATCCCATTCCGGCCGGAACCCGCATCGGTCACGTCCATCTGAAGGTATCCGACATCCAGAAGGCCCTGGACTTCTATGTCGGCATCCTTGGCTTCGAGCTGCAGCAGCTTTATGGCCGGCAGGCCGCCTTCATCTCCGCCGGCGGCTACCACCATCACATCGGCCTCAACACCTGGGAGAGCGAGGGCAGCTCGCCACCGCCGCCGGGCACAACCGGCCTCTATCATGTCGCCATCCTCTACCCCACCCGCGCCGATCTCGCCGATGCGCTGAAGCGGCTCGCCGCCGCGGGCATCGGGCTGGACGGCGCCTCCGACCACGGCGTCTCGGAAGCGCTCTACCTGCACGATCCGGACCTGAACGGAATCGAGCTCTACTGGGACAAACCGGAAGACCAGTGGCCGCGTAACGCGGATGGAAGCCTGGCCATGGTGACCCGGCGCCTCGATCTCAACGACCTGATCAACACCAAGCACTGAAGGAACACGATGACAAAGCTACTGGTACTCTACTATTCCGCCTGGGGGCACATGGAGCAGATGGCCTATGCGGCCGCTGAAGGCGCCAAGGATGCGGGCGCGAAGGTCGATGTGAAGCGGGTTCCGGAACTGGTTCCCGACGAGGTTGCCAGGGCCGCCCACTACAAGCTCGATCAGAAGGCGCCCATCGCAAAGCCTGAAGAGCTCGCCAACTACGATGCCATCATCTTCGCCTGCGGCACCCGCTATGGCACCATGGCCGCCCAGATGCGCAACTTCATGGACCAGACCGGTGGTCTCTGGGCCAAGCAGGCCCTGGCCGGCAAGGTCGGCTCGGCCATGACATCCTCCGCCACCCAGCATGGCGGACAGGAATCAACCATCCTCGGATTCATCCCCACCATGATGCATCACGGCATGGTTGTCGTCGGCCTTCCCTATACCTGGGCCGGCCAATCGGGCGTCGACGAGATTCGTGGCGGTTCGCCCTATGGTGCTTCCACCATCACCGGCTCCGACGGCAGCCGCCAGCCAGCCCAGCACGAACTGGACGGCGCGCGCTACCAGGGCAAGCATGTGGCCACCATCGCGGCCAAGCTCGCGAAGTAAGAGCCTTGCGGACACGGCAGCCCTTTGGGGCCGCCGTGTCCGGCGCTTTGTGGAAGCGGGCGTGATGGGCTAGCCTCCGGCAAACCTGTCGAAAGGACTGCCCGTGCCCGAGCCCCCCTATGTCAATCCCCATCCGTTCATCGAGCTGTTCATCGGGATCCTGTTCCTCACCGTGAACATCTTCGTGCATGGCGCGGGCGTGCGCGCCATCAGCCAGCGATTCAGCAGAAGCTGGTCGAAGACCACACCCACAACGCCGCACTGGCACGTCAATCTCATCTTTGCCGCAGTGATCGGCGCCTTTGCGCTGCTGCATCTCTTCGAGACGCTGCTCTGGGCATCGCCGATCTACCTGACCGGCGCCATCGCGAGCTTTCGCGACAGCTACTACTTCGTCCTGGAGAACTACACGACGCTTGGCGATGACACGGTCAATCTTCCTCCGGCGTGGCAGCTCATCGGACCCATCATCGCCATGGCGGGGCTCTTCACCTTCGGCTGGACCGGCAGCGTTCTGGTCGGCATCATGTCGGAGTTCGGACGCTGGGATCGCAACAGGGTGAATGGCGCCTAGCTGCGAACCTCCGCGCGCAATGCGTCGCTGCCGCGGTTTGCAGCCCGCAGGCGGCTGCCGAACAACCGGCAGATCTGCATGAGGATTCCCGGCTGCTGGCGGATCAGGTCCTCGAAATGCGAACGCTCGAGCACGAGGCAGGCGACAGCACCGGCGGCGATCACATCGGCGGTGCGGATGCCGTCGCCGAAGAGCGCCATTTCGCCGAAGGTGGAGCCGGGCGACAGCGTCGTGTATTCAACGAAGCCCGAAGGCGTCCTGCGGCCGACCTTGGCAGTTCCCTCCAGCAGCACGAAGAGCTGCTCACCCTGCGCGCCATCCTCCATAATGAGATCGCCATCAGCGAAGTCGGCCCGCGTCATGACCTGGTGAATTGCATAGAGATCATCCAGCGTGCAGCTTTCGAAGATCGGGACCTTGCGCAGGAACAGCAGGCGGTCGAGCAGTCCCTTTTCGGCAGCGGACATGGCGGGCTCCTTCGGCTTGGCGGGCTTGGCAATGGCTGCAGCACGGCGCAGCCACGGAGAGGATGATGTCTTCATCTGAGCGATGACGGATGCCAGCGGCAGGCGTTTGCGCCGCGTTTCCGCCTGCTCATCGAGCAGCGGCAGCAGCGGGGTAACAAGTTTGCGTTCATCAAAGGCCGAGATGGCCTCGGCCGCTCGCGCACGCATGCGCTCGTCGCCCGCGCCGATGAAGCGGCGGATGTACTTGACGGCCTGATCGTGGCCCAGAGCATCGAGCGTCACCAGCACTTCATCGATGGCCGCGCGGTCGGCCTCGGCCATCGCGAGGCGGGCAATCTGGACCCAGCTGGCGTTGCCCGAAGGCAGTGACTTGCGCCAGCCGCGATAGGCGGCGATGCGCGGGAAGGCCTCATCACGCAGATAGGCGAAGAGAATATCGGTGGCCTCGGCCTGGCCCAAGGCCTCGATGGCTGCAAGCCGTACCCGCGCATCCTCGCTGCGCAAGAGCGGGCGCAGGCTCTCGATCGACTCCGCGCGGCCCTGTAGCGCATCGACGGCGGCGCGCCGGACCAGGATATCCGGATCGGAGAGCCCCTGAAGGATACGATCGGCAGGCCAGCCTGCCAGGGCTGCAAGGCGATAGCCGGTCACCCGCCGGGCGGCGTTATGGGAAACGATTTCAGCCTCGACAAGTTCATCCGGCACGCCGGCATCCCGCGACAGATCGAGCGGCAGTCCGGCCAGCACCTTGAGGGTGCGCTCCTTCATGTACGGATGATGCCGCGCGATTGCGACCAACACCGGCACGAAGCGCGCGTCGGCACGGGCGGCCGTGACCGGCAGCAGGGCCGAAGCGG
>JBGSNJ010000531.1:0-3169 GCA_041739715.1 Aestuariivirga sp. | reverse complement strand
ACGGCGCAGGTGGCCGGCGGCGTGCCCGCCATGTGCGACGGCGTGACCCAGGGCGAGACCGGCATGGAGCTGTCGCTGTTTTCGCGCGACGTGATCGCGCTGTCGACGGCGGTGGCACTGTCGCACCAGATGTTCGATGCGGCCGTCTATCTTGGCGTCTGCGACAAGATCGTGCCCGGACTCATCATCGGTGCCTTGTCCTTCGGGCACCTGCCCGCCGTGTTCATCCCGGCCGGCCCGATGACCAGCGGCCTGCCCAACGACGAGAAGGGCAAGATCCGCCAGCTCTACGCCGAGGGCAAGGTGACGCGCGACGCGCTGCTGGAAGCCGAGGCGCAGTCCTATCACGGCCCCGGCACCTGCACTTTCTACGGCACTGCCAATTCCAACCAGATGCTGATGGAGATCATGGGGCTCCATCTGCCGGGTTCGACCTTCGTCAATCCCGGCACGCCGCTGCGCGATGCCATCACCCGCGCCTCGGCGAAGCAGGCCCTGTCGATCACGGCACTTGGCAACGACTACCGGCCGATCGGCCGCATCTATGACGAGAAGGCAGTGGTCAACGGCATCGTCGGGCTCCTCGCCACCGGCGGTTCGACCAACCACACGCTGCATTTGATCGCCATGGCCGCGGCGGCCGGCATCGCCGTCACCTGGAAGGACTTTGCCGAACTCTCCGCCGCCGTGCCCCTGCTGAGCCGCGTCTATCCGAACGGCAAGGCCGACGTGAACCACTTCAATGCGGCCGGCGGCATGGGCTTTCTCATCCGCGAGCTGCTGGGCGCCGGGCTGCTGCACGAGGATGTGCAGACCATCATGGGCACGGGCCTCGCCGGCTATACCAAGGAGGCACGGCTCGGATCGGACGGCGAACTCGTCTATGCCGATGCCGCGGCGATCTCCGGCGACGAAAGCGTGCTGCGCCCGAGCGCGCGGCCCTTCCAGCCCACTGGCGGCCTCAATGTGCTCGACGGCAATCTCGGCACTGCCGTGATCAAGTCCTCCTCCATTCCTGCCGACCGGCATGTGATCGAAGCGCCGGCCCGGGTGTTCCACTCGCAGGAGGAGTTGCAGAAGGCCTTCAAGTCGGGCGAGATCAACCGCGACGTCGTCGCCGTGGTGCGCTTCCAGGGGCCGAAGGCCAACGGCATGCCGGAGCTGCATCGGCTGACACCGCCGCTGGCGGTGCTGCAGGAGAAAGGCTTCCGCGTTGCGCTCGTCACCGACGGCCGCATGTCGGGCGCATCCGGCAAGGTGCCGGCCGCCATCCATCTCACGCCGGAAGCGGCCGAAGGAGGGCCGATCGCGAAGATTCGCGATGGCGACATGATCCGGATCGATGCCGATGCCGGGACGCTCGAGGTTCTGGTTGGAGCGGCAGAGTTCCATGCGCGCCTGCCGGTGCGCATCGATCTGTCGGCGAACCACCAGGGCACGGGCCGGGAACTCTTTGCGGCCTTCCGCGCCATCACCGGTTCCGCCGCGCAGGGCGCATCGATCTTCGAGGTAGCCTGAGATGGCGCGCGACTACCAGAAAGGTCTCGAGGCCGCGCTTAAGCGGGCACCGGTCGTGCCGGTCATGGTGATCGAGGAGGTTGCCGACGCGGTGCCGCTGGCACGCGCCCTGGTCAAGGGCGGGCTGCCGGTTCTCGAAATCACCTTGCGCACGCCCAAGGCGATGGAGTGCATTCGCGCCATCGTCGCCGAAGTCGAGGACGCCATCGTCGGATCGGGCACGGTGCTGACGCCCGAACAGTTGCGCGACAGCGAAAAACTGGGCTGCAAGTTTGCGGTGTCGCCGGGCTCGACCGGCAAGCTCCTCGGTGCCGCGGAGGACTACGACATCGCGCTGCTGCCGGGCGGCGTGACGGCGTCGGAATGCATGGCCCTGCTCGAATGGGGCTATGCCATCCAGAAGTTCTTCCCCGCGGAACCGGCCGGCGGCACGGCCTATCTGTCGTCGCTCGCCTCGCCCCTGCCCCAGGTGCGCTTCTGCCCCACGGGCGGCATCGCGCCGGAATCGGCGACGCGCTATCTGAAGCTGTCCAACGTGATCACCATCGGCGGATCGTGGATGGCGCCGAAGACACTCGTTGCGGCCAAGGACTGGGCGGGAATCGAGGCGCTTGCGCGGCAGGCGGCTTCGCTCAAGGCCTGATCAGTCGACGGGTGCGGGAACCTCGCCGCTGCGGCCGAGGCTGCGCTCGCGGGCGAAGACGAAGAGGCCGCTGGCGATGACCACTGCCGCGCCGATCAGGGTCCAGAGGTCAGGCACGTCGCCGAACATCAGGAAGCCAAGTGCGATCATCCAGACGATCTGGGTATAGACGAAGGGCGAGAGCGCCGCGGCGGGCGCCAGGCGATGCGCCTGGATCAGCATGAGATGGCCGATGCCGCCGCAGAGCCCCATGCCGACGAGGAACAGCCACTGGGTGCCTTCGGGCATCTGCCAGTGCCAGGGCAGCGGCAGGGCGCCGCCAAGACTGCCGACGAAACCCACGTAGAAGAGCGAGGTCTCGGCCCGGTCGCGGCCGCCGACCTTGCGCGTGGCGATGTTGTAGAGCGCCCCGCAGATCGCCGCCATGACCGAGAGCAGCATGGCAGGATGAAAATCCTCCGTACCCGGACGCATGATGACGAGGACACCGAGAAAACCCACAAGAACGGCGATCCAGCGGCGCAGGCCCACGGCCTCGCCCAGCAGCGGCACCGACAGCGCACAGACCCAGAGCGGGATGGTGAAGGAGATGGCCGCCGTCTGCGCCAGTTGCAGATAGCTGATGGCGGAGAAGTTGAACCAGGTCGAGGAGACCAGCATGAGGCCGCGCAGCGCCTGCAGCAGCGGATGACCCGTGGCAAGAAGCGATAGGCCGCCCGCCCGCCACACGATGACCAGCGTGAGGGCCAGTGCCAGCAGGTAGCGGAAGAAGACGGCCACGAAGGCCGGGAGATGAATCATGACATGCTTGGCCATGCCATCGAGCAGCGCGAAGAAGGCCATGGAGGCCGCCATCAACAGGATGCCCTGAACGCGCGGTGTCATTCCGCTTTCGCCGCGGCAGCCGGTTCAGACAATCCGGACATCCAGCGGTGCAAGGCCGGCGATGTCGCCGCGCAACCGGTCGCCGCGCTGTACCGGGCCGACGCCCGCGGGCGTGCCGGTGAA
>JBGSNJ010000526.1:0-5165 GCA_041739715.1 Aestuariivirga sp. | reverse complement strand
GCGTATGCAACGCATTCCGGTGCTCATTGACGGCTATGTGGCAACCGCTGCCGCGGCGATCCTGAAAGCGATCCGCGCCGACGCGCTCGACCATTGCATGGCGGCGCATCTCTCGGCCGAACCGGCGCACGCGCGCCTTCTCGGCAAGCTCGGCATGGCGCCGCTCCTCGATCTTGGCATGAGGCTGGGCGAAGGCTCGGGCGCTGCGATGGCGGCTGGCATCGTCAAGGCTTCCGCCAACCTCCACAACGGCATGGCGACATTCGCGTCTGCCGGGGTAAGCGCCAAGGAAGATTAGGCGCTGAGTGCCGGTTGGCTGTCCTGCATGAAGGCCGTGATTTCGAACGCCTCGACGGGCTTTGAGAACAGGTAGCCCTGGAACTGGCTGCAGCCGGCAAGCCGCAGCACCGAAACCTGATTCTCGTCCTCGATGCCCTCGGCAACCACGGTGAGGCCCAGGGCATCGGCCATGGCGATGGTGCCTTGAACGAGGCGGAGAGCGGCGGGCTGGAGCAGGATGTCGATCACCATCGAGCGGTCCAGCTTCAGCTTGTCGAACTTGAAGCGGCGCAGATGTCCGATCGACGAGAAGCCGGTGCCGAAATCGTCGAGCGCCACGCGCACATGCATGTCGTGGAGACGGTTGATGATGGCGGTGGCTCGTGCCGCATTGTCGATGATGAAGCCTTCGGTCACCTCGATCTCGAGACGTTTGGCGTCGAGGCCTGTGTCAAGAAGCGTCTTCTCGACCAGATCGCCGAAGTTGGGATTCATGAACTGGATCGGCGACACGTTCACCGAAACGAAGATATCCTGCCATTGCGCGGCCTGGCGGCAGGCCTCCGAAAGCACGAAGTGCCCCAGATCCTCGATCAGTCCGAACTCTTCGGCCACGGGAATGAAGACATCCGGCGTGTAGCGGACAGATGTGTTCTTGGGCCAGCGCACCAGCGCCTCGACTCCCTTGGCCCGCCGGGTGCGGGCATCGACGATCGGCTGGTACACGACGGTGAGCGCGCGCCTGTCGATGTGTTCGCGGAGCTGCGCTGCGATGCTGCGATTCTCGTCGCGCTTGAAGTCCAGCGACTTCTGGTAGATGTGGGTGCGATTGCGGCCTTCTGACTTTGCCGCATACATGGCGACGTCGGCACGGCGGATGATTTCCTCGACATCCGCCTGATCGCTCTCGAGGTCGACAATTCCGACGCTGACCGACACCGACGCGATGCGGCCGTCGAACACCATGGGCTCGGTGAGGAATTCGATCATGCTCTGGGCGACGGCGCGCGCCCGTTCGGCACTGCCGTCACCCACCAGGATGATGGCAAACTCGTCGCCACCGAGCCGCGCCACCACATGCGCATCGCGCGCCAGGTAGGCGAAACCTGCGGCGGCGGCCTTCAGAAGCATGTCGCCGATCTCGTGGCCATAGGAATCATTCACTTCCTTGAAGCCGTCGAGGTCGGCGTAGATCACCGACAGCGGCTTGCCGTTCCGACGGGCTTCCGCGAGGCTGCCGGTCAGCGCCGAGAGCATCTCGCGGCGGTTGGCAAGACCGGTCAGGTCGTCGCGCAGCGAGGCGGCAATGGCTTCGGCCTGGCTGTCATGCGCTTCCTTGAAGCCTTTCCAGCTCATGTAGAGCAGCACGGAAATCATGAAGAGGAACATGATCACGATGATCAGCACGACATTGCCGAACTTCTCGCGCACTGCATCGCCCGGGCTGCGGTTCTTCCATGTCAGCCGCCCGATCTCTTCGCCGGACGGAGACATGATGCTCACCGCGTCGTTCGGGTGCCATTCGCCGGGGATGGCGAACCGCAATTCCTGCATCGCGTAGCGCTTCGCTATTCCCGCGAGGACTTCGTCATCGATACGCTTGGCCAGGATGAGGGTATTGGGCGTCCGCGGTTCGCGCGTGGCATCTTCCGATGACCATTGGATGCGGGCCGCTGCAACAGTGCTCAGGTCTGCGCCGGTCTTCACGACGCCGGAGGCTGCCGCGCGGCCGCCGGAGCCTTCCTGCGTGCGGGTCTGGAGCACATCGAGTTCGGGGCCGAAGTGTTCGGCTGCAGACGTGGTGCTGCGATGTCCGTCGAGGGCCGAGTAGAGGGTGTTGCCCTTGTCATCGACCACAAAGACGGTGTCGTATACACCGAGAGCGCTGGCGAAGCCCCAGGTCTCATCAATCCATTGGCTGTCGATGCTGGCGGAACCCGCATGATCGGCGGCGTCATCCCAGATGGCGTTGTCATAGAGAACGTTTTCGAGGCCGTCGCGCAGCGTGCCGACAGCCTGGATTGTCAACTTCTCGGAATAGGCGGTGTCGAGCCGATTGGTTTCCTCGAAGATGCCGTTCACGATGTAGAGCAGCAGCAAGGCGATGCTCGTCACTGCGACGAGGCTGGGAGCCAGCACCTTGAGCGCAAAGGACGGGGTTATGGATGTCGCCGAGGGCATGGATTCGGATTGGCTCCTGAATGTCCGTAACCTAGGCAAAAAAGATTAATGGCCTCTCGACTTGAACACGCCAAATTGCAAGTTAAGTCAAGAATTTGTTCAACCGGTGATGGCAATCAGCTTGCGCTGGCTTTCCGATGCGATTGTCGGAGCTGCAAGAACCTCTCCACGCGGCCCGCCGAGCACGCGGCGCTCCGGGAAGACCACCGTGACTTCGGTGCCGGGAGCCGTTCCGCTGTCGATCATGACCGAGCCGCCATGGGCCTCCACGAGGCCCTTGACGATGGGCAGGCCGAGGCCTGCCCCATCGATGGCCTTCTTGGTCGCATGGCTGCCGCGGGCAAAGGCGCTCAGGGCCGCCTCGATTTCGTGCGCCGGGATTCCGGGGCCGTTGTCCCGGACGGCGATGAATAGGCCGCCCTGGCCATCGCGGCCGCTGCGGATTTGCACACGTCCGCCGGCAGGCGTGAACTTGATGGCATTTGAGAGCAGGTTGATCAGGATCTGGTTCAGCGCCCGCCGGTCCGCCATCAGCTTCGGCAGGTTGTCGGGAACTTCGACCTCGACATCGATGCTCTTTTCCGCCGCCTTCAGAAGCAGGAGGTGATTGACCTCCTCGACGGCGACAAGAACGCTCAACGGCTCGTCCTGCACCTCGCGGCGCCCTGCCTCGATGCGCGACAGGTCGAGAATGTCGTTGATGAGGGCGAGCAGGTAGTGGCCGGAATGGTGGATGTCGTCGGCATAGTTCTTGTAGGCCGTCACCGTCATCGGCCCGAACATCTCGCGCTTGATAACTTCCGAGAAGCCCATGATGGCATTGAGCGGCGTGCGGAGTTCATGGCTCATGGTGGCAAGGAAGGCCGATTTCGCCTTGTTGGCCTCCTCGGCATTCTTCTTTTCTTCCTCGGCCTTGGCCTTCTCGCGCTTGAGATCCTCGATGAGGCGGTCCTTCTGGGCGCGGAAGATGATCATGTCGCGGGCCGTATCCTGCAGGTTGCGTGCAACCAGCAGGAAAAAGGCCTCGAGCGCGACAATGGTGCCGCCGAGCGCCAGGTAGACGGGTTCAGCCTCGAACACGCAGCGCATGGCGACGCCGATGGTGAGAACCCCTGTGCCCGCAACCAGCACCGGCATGAAATTGTTCACGATCAGGAGCCTGACCGCGATCACGGCCATGATCGATGCGATGAGGTAGACCTGCTGCATGCCTGTGGCGCCGTTCCAGAACAGGAACAGCGGCAGGCACCAGCACATGCCGATGAGAAGCTCCGACGCCGAGAGCATGCCGATCCAGTCGCGCTGCTCGTCATGGCTGCGTTCGCGAATGAAATAGGCGCGGCAGAGATAGAATTGCAGCCCGAGGCAGATGATCGCCGCGGCAAACCACCCCAGGGCCACGGGAAGCGGCGTCCACTGCAGGCTCGTCAATGTGAGGAGGACGGCCATGACCGGCATTGCCGGCATGACGCGCATCTGGTTCCGGAGGAACAGGACGAGTAGCTCGTGCTGCCAATGATGCGAGAGCGGCGACTGGTGCGCTGAGAGATCTCCGCCTGCGGCATCGCTGCCGGGCGCGCCGAGAAAATTGTAGCGTTCCATCTGTTGCTGTCCGCCTTCGCTCGGTGCCACCATGTTCCAGGCTCCCCTGCTTGGAATTCAACGGACAGAATAGCCTCTTCTGTCTAAGATCGGGTTTGCGGAACTGCTAAAATTTGCCAGGGATCGTTGAAGATGGGTTTCGATGACGTGCTGGGGCGGATAAGATCATGCCGCATCTGCATCGAGCGGCCCGCAGCTACGCCGCTTCCGCATGAGCCGCGCCCCGTTCTGCAGCCGGGCCGCAACGCTGGAATTCTGATCGCCGGGCAGGCCCCGAGTGTCCGCGTCCATGCGTCTGGCAGGCCGTTCACCGATCCCTCGGGCGTGCGCCTGCGGGAGTGGCTGGGAGTGGGTGAAGCGGAATTCTATGACCCGGACCGCTTTGCCATCGTCCCCATGGGATTTTGTTTTCCGGGTCTGGACAAGGCAGGCTCCGACCTGCCGCCGAGGCCTGAATGCGCGCCAGCCTGGCGGGCCCAGCTCATGGCGGAGATGCCACAGGTGGAACTGGTCATCTGCCTCGGCGCCCACGCGATGCGCTGGCACATGGGAGAAGTGTTCGGTGGCTCGGTCGATGCAGCCGTCCGCAACTGGCGAGAGGCGCTCGCCCTGCCGCGCGCCGTCATCCCCTTGCCGCACCCTTCATGGCGAAACTCCGGCTGGCTGAAACGAAATCCGTGGTTTGCGGATGAGCTTCTTCCGGTCTTGCGGCAGCGGGTTAAGGACCTTCTGGCCCGCCAGCCTTGAAGCTGTGAGGGTTGCAGTCTAAATGGCTGCCAAACAAGGAATTCAGACCCCATGGCCAAGGTTACGCAGGAAGACGTTCTCTCTGTCCTGAAGCGCATCGCAGCCCCGGATGGCCGTGGCAACGTGGTGTCCGCCGGACTGGTTTCCGATATCGCCATCGACGGCGGCAGGGTCATGTTCGCGCTCACCACCACGCCACAGCATGTACGGGCAATGGAAATCCTGCGTGGCGCCGTCGAGAAGGCCGTGCTGGCCATTCCGGGGGTCGAGAAGGCGATGATTGCCCTCACCGCCGAACGCGCTCCACAGGCGGGTAAGCCCGCGCCCGCTGCCGCACAGCCCACGCGCGGCACGGG
>JBGSNJ010000522.1:0-2620 GCA_041739715.1 Aestuariivirga sp. | reverse complement strand
TGCGCTGCTCGACGACGGCGCCGAAACGCCCGTGCCGCCCCCGGGCTGGTGGCTGATGCGGACCCGGCTTGGCTGACTGACCGCCTTGCTGCCGCAAGGCGGCCCGCATCCGCCCGTCGGGCACCTACTCCCACCTGCAGTGGGAGAAGGATCATCTTCATCCTTCTCCCGCTTGCGGTGGGAGAAGGGTCATCTTCATCCTTCTCCCGCTTGCGGGAGAAGGTGGCCGAAGGCCGGATGAGGGCCGGTCAGTGGGCGCGGGCGACGCAGAAGTCCACGGCTTCGAGGAGCGCCTCCTTCCACGCGGAATCCGGGAAGATGGCCAGCGCATCGCGCGCGATGTCGCCATAGTGATTGGCGCGGTCGATGGTGTCGGCGATGGCGCCGTGGCGTTCCATCAGCTTCTTGGCGTAGCCCAGATCGTCGTCGGTCTGGTTGCCGTCCTCCAGCGTGCGCTTCCAGAAGCTGCGCTCTTCCTTGCTGCCGCGGCGATAGGAGAGCACCACCGGAAGCGTGATCTTGCGCTCGCGGAAATCGTCGCCTACGCCCTTGCCCAGCTTTTCCGTGGAGCCCGAGTAGTCGAGCGCGTCGTCGATCAGCTGGAAGGCAATGCCGAGATTGCGGCCGTAGGATTCGAGTGCCGCCTGTTCCTCGCGCGGGCGGCTGGCGACGACCGCGCCCACTTCGGCGGCGGCCGAGAACAGGGCCGCAGTCTTGGCCACGATCACCTGCAGATAGGCATCCTCCGTGGTCGAGGTGTCCTGCGAGACCGACAGCTGCAGAACCTCGCCCTCGGCAATCACGCATGCGGCATGCGACAGGATGCGCAGCGCCTCGAGCGAGCCCGTCTCCACCATCATCTTGAAGGCCTGGCCCAGGAGATAGTCGCCCACCAGCACGCTGGCCTGGTTGCCCCAGATGATGCGTGCCGCCTGCTTGCCGCGGCGCAGGTCGCTTTCGTCGACCACATCGTCATGCAGCAGGGTTGCGGTGTGCATGAACTCCACCGCGGTGGCGAGCTTCAGGTGATGATCGCCGCGATAGCCGCACATGCGCGCGGCGGCCAGCGTCAGCATCGGACGGATGCGCTTGCCGCCGGAATTGATCAGATGATTGGCGATCTCGGGAATGAGTTCCACATGGCTCTGGGCGCGGGCCAGAATCGCCTCGTTCACCCGCTCCATGTCGGGCTGGACCAGTTTGACCAGCGGCTCGATGCTGGCGCGCTTCTTGCCCGCACTGTCCAGCTGGATGACGACGCCCATCGGCTTTCCTTTCGATCTTTTCGACTTGCTTAGAACAGCCATGGCAGGTGAGGCAAGACGTGGTGACGGCGTGCCACGCCCGGGCCGTCACGCGGGCTGCGGTGCGGGCAGGGCCGCAAGCATGCCATCCGCCAGTTCCTCTTCGCCGATGAAGACCTCATCGGCGCCCAGCGCCTTGAGATAGGCTGCGGCATCAGGCCCCTGTGCGCGCGACAGGATGCGGATGGACGGGTTGGCCTTGCGTGCGGCCTCGACGATATGTCCGGCCTCGAAGGCATCGGGAATGGCGGTGATCAGCCAGCGCGCGCCGGGAAGGTTGAGGCGCGCCAGCAGTGCGGCTTCGCCGCAGGCCCCGGCATAGGTCTCGATGCCGCGCTCGGCCAGCGGGCCGAAGCTGGCCTCATTCTCGCCGACCACGAGGAAGGGAATGTTCCCGGCCATCAGTCCTTCGCCGATGCGCGAGCCGACGCGGCCGTAGCCGACCAGCACGGCATGGCCGGACAGCGTGGTCGGTTGTTCTTCAGCCTCCTGCGGCGGCGCTTCCGGTTCGACCGGCGCCGCGGACACCGCCTGACGGTCGATGACGCGTTCGAGCAGCACGAAGAGCAGCGGATTGAGCAGGATGGAGAGGATGGCGCCGGCCACGACAAGGTCGCGCATCTCCGGCGGCACGATCTCGAGCTTCACGCCCAGGACCGCAAGGATGAAGGAGAATTCGCCGATCTGCGCGAGGCTGGCGGCGATGGTGAGCGCGACGTCGCGCGGATGGCGGAAGGCGCGCACGATGGCATAGGCAGCGGCCGACTTGCCCACCACGATGATCAGGAAGGTGGCGATGACGGCGAGCGGATTCTCGACCAGCACCGCCGGATTGAACAGCATGCCCACCGAGACGAAGAAGAGCACCGCGAAGGCGTCGCGCAGCGGCAGGGTTTCCTTGGCGGCCTGGGTGCTGAGCTGCGATTCCGCCAAAACCATGCCGGCGAAGAAGGCGCCAAGCGCGAAGGAGACGCCGAAGAGGCTGGCCGAGCCATAGGCCACGCCCAGCGCGATGGCCAGAACCGCGAGCCGGAACAATTCGCGCGAGCCGGTATGGGCGACATAATGCAGGACCCAGGGAATGACCCGGCGCCCGACGACCAGCATCAGGGCGACGAAGATGCCCACCTTCACGGCGGTCACGCCGAGCGTGGTCCACACCGTGCCGACGCCCAGCCGCGAGGCCAGGCCGAAGTCGCCCGTGCCGCGCGTCTCGATGCCGCCGAGGAGGCCTGCGAGCGGCGGCAGGAGCACAAGCGTCAGGACCATCACCAGGTCCTCGACGATGAGCCAGCCTACCGCGATGCGGCCGCGTT
>JBGSNJ010000513.1:0-6469 GCA_041739715.1 Aestuariivirga sp. | reverse complement strand
CAACCTCAGCGTGGCCGAGAACATCTTCATGTCGCGCGAGGTGACGCGCTTCGGCTTCCACATCGATCATGCCGCGCAGAATCGGCGCGCCACCGCATTCCTCGATCGGCTGGAGGTCGGCATTCGCCCCGACATGATGGTGGAGGATCTGACCATCGGACAGCAGCAGCTGGTCGAGATCGCCACGGCCGTGTCGCTGGAATCGCGGGTGATCATCTTCGACGAGCCGACGTCGGCGCTGAGCGCCGCCGAAGTCGATGTCCTGTTCCGCGTGATCGCCGACCTGAAGCGGCAGGGCGTCGCCATTGTCTATATCTCGCATCGGCTGGAAGAACTGATCCGCATCGGCGACTACATCACCGTTCTTCGCGATGGCCGCATCACGGGTCACGACCGCATGGCGAATGTCGACATGAAGTGGATCATCCGCCAGATGATCGGCTCCGACGCCAAGGATTTCTCGCAGGCCAGCGTCCATGGTTTCGGCGAGATCGTCATGCGCTGTACCGAGGTCTCGCTGCCGCGCAGCAGCGGCGGTCTTGCCGTCGACCATGTCTCCCTCGAGGTGCGCGCCGGAGAGATCCTCGGCATCTATGGGCTGATGGGCGCGGGGCGCAGCGAATTGCTCGAATGCATCATGGGCCGCCACGGGCATGCGCGTGGCCGCGTGGAGGTTGCCGGCCGTGACGTCTCGCAGCTGGACACGGCCGGGCGAATCGCAGCGGGCCTTGCCCATATTCCGGAGGACCGGCAGCGCGATGGCCTGATCTCCATCCTCTCGGTCGCCGCCAACATCACCCTGTCCAGCCTGGGCCGGCTGAGTCGCTGGCTGAAGATCGACCTCGCGCGCGAACGCGAAGCGGTGGCCTCGGTCGTGCGAGACCTGTCGGTCAAGGTGGCCGACCCGGCATACGAGGTCAGCTCGCTGTCGGGCGGAAACCAGCAGAAGGTCGTCATCGGCAAGGCGCTGCTGACGAGGCCGCGCTGCCTGCTCATGGATGAGCCCAGCCGCGGTATCGACGTGGGCGCCAAGGCGGATGTCTTCCGTACCATGCGCCGGCTCGCGGCCGATGGCATGGCCATCGTGTTCGTCACATCGGATCTCGACGAAGTCATGGCTCTGTCCGACCGCATCGCTGTGATGAGCAACGGCCGGGTCATAAGAGTAAGCCCGCGCAGCGCGGTCACCGAGGCGGATATCATCGCGGCTTCGGCCGAAGGACACGGGAAAGGCAGGAAGGCCGCGACATGAGCGTGACCGACACACCAGGGACCATCGACAGGGGCACCATACTTCTCGCCATCATGAAGCTGCGCACCTTCATCGCGCTCATTGCCGTGGTCGTGTTCTTCTCCATCTTCGCGCCGAATTTTCTGTCCTCCGCGAACTTCGTGCTGATGTCGAAGCATGTCGCGCTCAATGCCTTCCTCGCCATGGGCATGACCTATGTGATCATCACCGGCGGCATCGACCTTTCGGTCGGATCGATCGTCGGCCTCTGCGGCATGGTGGCCGGCGGCCTCATCCTGCATGGGCTGGACCTTCCCGGCGGATGGACGGTCTACTTCAACGTGGTCGAGGTCGTCCTCATCACCTTGAGCATCGGCGTGTTCATCGGGGCGATCAACGGGCTGTTGATCACCCGGTTGAATGTGGCGCCCTTCATCGCCACGCTCGGTACGCTCTATGTCGCCCGCGGGGTGGCCCTGCTGCTGTCGGATGGGGCCACATTCCCCAATCTCGCCGGTTCGCCGGATCTCGGGACCACGGGCTTTGGCTGGCTGGGGTCGGCGCGGCTGGTCGGCCTGCCCGTATCGGTCTGGCTTCTGGCGGCGGTGGCGCTCGGCGCCGCCTACGTGTCAAAATACACCGCGCTGGGCCGCCACATCTTCGCCGTGGGCGGGAATGAACGCGCCGCCCGCATGTCGGGTGTCAGGGTGAATCGCGTGAAGATGGCCGTCTACATGTTCTCCGGCTTCTGCGCGGCCATCGTGGGGATCATCATCTCCTCCGAATTGATGGCGTCGCATCCGGCGACGGGCGAAAGCTTCGAGCTCAATGCCATTGCCGCGGCGGTGCTCGGTGGTACATCCATGTCCGGCGGACGCGGCACCATCGGCGGCACCATCATCGGCGCCTTTGTCATCGGCGTCCTGTCGGACGGGCTTGTAATGATGGGCGTCAGTTCCTTCTGGCAGATGGTGATCAAGGGCCTGGTCATCATCTTCGCCGTGGTCATCGACCAGGCGCAACGGCGATTGCAGCAGCGCGTGACGCTGATGCGCATGGCGCGGCTGGGTTGACCATGGCGCAGCTTCGCGGTGCACTGATCGGGTGCGGTTTCTTCGCCATCAATCACCTGCATGGCTGGCGCGATGCCGCCGGGGTGGAGATCGTGGCCATCTGCGATAGGAATCCAGAGCGCTTGGCCATTGCCGGCGACAGCTTCGGCATCATGCGCCGCTATGCCGAAGCGGATGAGATGCTTCGTGCGGAACGGCCTGACTTCGTGGACATCGCCACCACGGCGCCAAGCCACCGGCCCTTGGTGGAACTGGCGGCCGGTCTCGGCATCCCCGTCATCGTTCAGAAGCCCTTCGCCACTGCGCTGGCCGATGCCAAGGCCATGGTGCAGGCCTGCAAGGCCGCAGGCGTGCCGCTCATGGTGCATGAGAATTTCCGCTGGCAATCGCCGATCCTGAAGGTCGGGGAGATCCTGCAGAGCGGAGAGATCGGCGAGGTCTTCTGGGGGCGGGTGTCCTTCCGCTCGGCCTATGATGTCTTCTCGGGGCAGCCTTATCTGGCGGAGGGTGAGCGCTTCATCGTCGAGGACCTTGGCATCCATGCCCTGGACGTCGCGCGCTTTCTCTTCGGCGATGCGACGAATGTCAGCGCCCGCATCAAGCGGGTCAATCCGGCGATCCGGGGCGAGGATGTCGCGACCGCGCTGCTCGACCATGGCAATGGCGTGGCCTCCGTCGTCGACTGCTCCTATGCGACCCGGCTCGAACGCGAGCTATTTCCGCAAACCCTGCTGGAGATCGACGGCACGAAGGGAAGCCTGCGCCTCGGCCCGGGCTATGAACTCACCGTCACGGCCGGCGGCCGGACGCGCAAGGAACGGATCGCGCCCCGTCTGCTGCCCTGGGCCACGCTGCCCTGGCACAATATCCAGGAGAGCGTAGCCCTGATCCAGCAGCACTGGGTCGACTGCCTCGCCAAAGGACTCGAGCCCGCAACCTCCGGCCGCGACAATCTCCAGACCCTGGCCCTGGTCGAGGCGGTCTATCGATCGGCCGCGACCGGGCGGACGGTCATGCTCTCCGAGCTGCTGGACTAGCGTGTCGCTTGCCGGTTGGATACGTAAAGCGCGCGCGACCGCTCGAGATGCTTCACCATCGCGGCCTCCGCCGCGTCGGGATCATTGGCAGCCAGGTGCGAGATGATCTCCTCATGTTCGGCCAGCGTGTATTTTTCCTTGCCGGTCCAGATCAGCATCTCGCCGTGGTAGGTCTTGAGCCAGCCCAGCATGGCTTCGCTGACCGCCGTGTAGATCGGATTGCCGGAAATCGCTGCGATCTGGGTGTGGAAGCGCATGTCGGCGGCGATGAAGCGTTCGGCATCGCCCAGCGACCTGCGCTGTTCCTCCAGCGTCTCGCGCAGCTGCTTCAGATCCTCGTCGGTCGACTTGAGGGCCGCCGCCCGCGCCATGCCGCGCTCGAAGAAGATGCGCGCGCTCTTGAGGTGTTCCAGCGAGTCATGCGACAGCGACAGCATGATGCGTGCCGACTCGTCCACTTGCCGCATCAGGGATTGCGGCGTGAGCTCCAGCACGCGGGCCTTCTCGCCATGGCTGATCTCGATCAGCCCGATGTTTGCCAGCTGCTGCATGGCCTCGCGTATGGCGGCGCGCCCCACGCCGAAGCGGGTCATCAGCTCGCGTTCGGAGGGCATGGGGCTTCCCGGCGTCATGGCCCCTTCGACGATCATGTGCTTCAGCCGCTCGAAGACCTCCTCCGAGAGCTTGCGCTTGGAAATGCGTTCCGACACATCCATGGTATGCTTGCTCGCGCTCCAGATCAGCAGATCAACCTTAGCAGCTTCCGGTCATGACAACAGCCCAGTCCTTCATTACCCTGACCTATCTGATCGAGACCACCAGCAATCCCGAAGCCCTGGCCGCGCAGATCGCCAGCGATCAGTCGACCGGAACCTTCGTGGCCGTTCCCGGCGAAACCGAGGAGTTGAAGAACCGGGTTGCTGCACGGGTGGTGGCGCTGAGACCCCTGCCGCCGGTTGCCGTTCCGTCCTTTCCGTCGGACGCGGCGGGGCCCTTCCATCGGGCGGAAGCCGACATCGCCTTTCCGTTCGAGGCCATCGGCACCGACCTCGCGGCCCTGATGACCATCGCCATCGGCGGCGTCTATTCGATCAGGGGTTTCACCGGCATCCGCATCATTGACATGAAGTTGCCCGAGGCCTTCGGAAAGGCCTGGCCCGGTCCGCAGTTCGGCGTGGCCGGAACGCGCCGGCTGACCGGGGTTCACGACAGGCCGATCATCGGCACCATCATCAAGCCCGCCCTGGGCCTTCGCCCGCATGAGACGGCGGCGCTGGTCAGGGATGTCATCGACGCCGGCGTGGATTTCGTGAAGGACGACGAGAAGCTGATGTCGCCGGCCTATTCGCCGCTGGAGGCGCGCGTCAAGGCGATCATGCCGATGATCCTCGAGCGCGAGCAGAAGACCGGCCGCAAGGTCATGTATGCCTGGGGCATCTCGGCGACCGATCCGGACGAGATGATGCGCAACCATGACGTGGTCGCGAAGCATGGCGGCAACTGCGCCGTCATCAACATCAACTCCATCGGCTTCGGCGCCTTCGCCTTCCTGCGCAAGCGATCCGGCCTGGTGCTGCATGCGCATCGCAACGGCTGGGACATCCTCACCCGTCATCCCGGCCTCGGCATGGACTTCCGGGTGTGGCAGCAGTTCTGGCGGCTGCTCGGCGTCGATCAGTTCCAGATCAACGGCATTCGCGTGAAGTACTGGGAACCGGACGAAAGCTTCGTGCGCTCCTTCAAGGCAATCACCACACCGCTCTTCACACCCGCCGACTGCCCCCTGCCGGTGGCAGGCTCCGGCCAGTGGGGCGGCCAGGCGCCAGAGACCTACGAGAGAACCGGCCGGACACTCGACCTTCTCTATCTCTGCGGCGGAGGAATCGTCTCGCATCCGGGGGGTGCGGGGGCCGGCGTGAAAGCGGTGCGCCAGGCCTGGGAAGCGGCGGTTGCCGGCATCCCGCTGGCGGATTACGCGAAGGACCATCCGGAACTGGCACAGTCCATCGCCGCCTTCGCCGGCGGGAAGGGCGCATGACGCGGCTTCTCTCCTATTATGGCGACGACTTCACCGGCTCCACCGACGTGATGGAGGCGCTGGCCACCCATGGCATCGACACGGTTCTCTTCACCCGCCTGCCAGGGCCTGCAGAATTCGCGCCCTTCGCGTCCTATCCTGCCATTGGCCTTGCCGGAACCAGCCGCAGCGAGACGCCCGCGTGGATGAGCGAGGCGCTTCCGTCCATCTTCGCCTGGCTGAAGTCGCTCGACGCCCGCTTTTGCCACTACAAGGTCTGCTCGACCTTCGACTCCAGCCCTATGATCGGCAGCATCGGCCGTGCGGCCGAGATCGGCGCGGCCTGTTTTGCGCAGACGCTGATCCCGCTGGTTGTCGGCGCGCCGCAGCTGAAGCGCTACACTTTCGCCGCCCATCTCTTCGCGGCCTACCAGGGCGCAATCTATCGGATCGACCGGCACCCTGTGATGTCACACCATCCGGTCACGCCGATGGACGAGTCCGATCTGCGCCTCCACTTGGCGCGGCAGACCGGCCTCCCCGTCGTGCTCGCCGGTGCCGATTGGCCATCTCGCGGCATTGCGCTGCTCGATGTCCATGACGGTGCGACCCAGCTGGTGGCCGGCCGCCGCCTCCTCGCCTTGCCGTCACATGCCGCGCCCTTCGTCATCGGGTCCTCGGGCGTCGAATATGCCTTGATGCGGGCGCTTGCCGATGCGGGCACCATATCGGGACGCGCCGCATTCGCGCCGCTCGCAAGGGTGGAGCAGACCATGGTCGTCTCCGGCAGCGTTTCGCCCACCACCGAGCGTCAGATCCGCCATGCCCTTGCGCAGGGTTTCGAGGCCGTTCCGATTTCCGCCGTGGCGCTGGCATGCGGCGAACCGCAGGTAATGGCCGAAGCGGTTGAACGGTCGCTCGGGATTCTGCAGCGCGGGCTGAGCCCGCTCGTCCACACGGCGCTTGGCGCGGCAACCGACGAGGGCGCACGCATCGATGCCAGCAGCGACGGCCGCCGCAACATCGGCGAGGGCCTCGGCCGTATTCTCGGAGGCGTTCTCGCAAGGACCGGCCTCAGCCGCGTCATGATCGCAGGCGGCGACACGTCGAG
>JBGSNJ010000492.1:0-3061 GCA_041739715.1 Aestuariivirga sp. | reverse complement strand
GCTGCTGGCGCGCATCGCGGTGCTCAAGGGTGGCGCGCCGGTCGTGTGGGAACGCGATGCGGCGCGGCGCGACGGCGCACAGGGCTACGAGGTGGTCGATCCCGAGACCGATGCGCGGCGCGACTACCGCAGCATCTACGACGTGAGCGGCGACAGCGCGATCATCGACACGCTCGTGGGTCGCATGGCGCCGGGTGGCGAGATCGTGCTGGCCGGTTTCTACAGCGAGCGCATCGGCTTCTCCTTTCCGCCCGCCTTCATGCGCGAGGCGCGGATCCGCATCGCTGCCGAATGGCAGGAGGCCGACCTGCGCGCGACGCGCGACGTGATCGCGGACGGCTCGTTGCGCCTCGATGGCCTGGTGACGCACCAGGAAGCCGCCGAGCGCGCGCCCCAGGCCTATGCGCAGGCCTTCAGCGACCCGGCCTGCCTCAAGATGGTTCTCGACTGGAGAGATTGCGCATGAATGCCCCGACCGGCCTCTCCCCCGTTGCCAGCCAGGCCGAAACGCTGCGCGCTGAAGCCGCCATCGAGCCAGACGCCGTGCATGTCGGCGAGGTCAAGAAGGAAGCGCAGGTCATCGCCATCTACGGCAAGGGCGGCATCGGCAAGTCCTTCACCCTGGCGAACCTGTCCTACATGATGGCGCAGCAGGGCAAGCGCGTCCTGCTCATCGGCTGCGACCCGAAGTCGGACACGACGTCGCTGCTGTTCGGCGGGCGGTCCTGCCCGACCATCATCGAGACCTCGTCCAAGAAGAAGCTGGCCGGCGAGCAGGTGCAGATCGGCGATGTCTGCTTCAAGCGCGATGGTGTGTTTGCGATGGAGCTCGGCGGGCCGGAGGTCGGGCGCGGCTGCGGCGGGCGCGGCATCATCCACGGCTTCGAACTGCTGGAGAAGCTGGGCTTCCACCAGTGGGACTTCGACTACGTGCTGCTCGACTTCCTGGGCGACGTGGTGTGCGGCGGCCTCGGCCTGCCGATCGCCCGCGACATGTGCCAGAAGGTCATCGTCGTCGGGTCGAACGACCTGCAGTCGCTGTATGTCGCGAACAACGTCTGCTCGGCGGTGGAGTATTTCCGCAAGCTGGGCGGCAATGTCGGGATCGCAGGGCTGGTCATCAACAAGGATGACGGCACGGGCGAGGCGGCGGCTTTCGCCAAGTCTGTGAATATCCCGGTGCTCTCGGCCATCCCGCAGGATGATGACCTGCGCAAGAAGTCGGCGAACTACCAGATCGTCGGGAGCTGGGACAGCCAATGGGGGCCGCTCTTCGCCGAACTGGCAGAAGCGGTAGCCGTCGCGCCGCCGGTCCGCCCCGCGCCATTGAGCCAGGACGGGCTTCTGAACCTTTTCTCAGCCGAAACAACCGGGAAGGACTTTGTCCTCACCCCCGCAACGGATGCCGATATGCGTGGCAAGGATGCCGTGCTGAAGAAATCCCTCGAAGTGGTGTACGACAATGCTTGATCTCGAGACCCTTGCGCGGCTTGACCGTGAACTCGCCCGCCTCGCCGCCCGCACGGGAGGCAAATGAGCGTGGAAGCCCGCTACGACGCCCCCGATACCGCGCCCCTGACCGACGCATCGGCCGCGCCGCTGCCCGGAGACGGTGCAGCGTTGG
The DNA here is from genome assembly GCA_041739715.1 of Aestuariivirga sp. GTDB lineage: Bacteria > Pseudomonadota > Alphaproteobacteria > Rhizobiales > Aestuariivirgaceae > Aestuariivirga. The sequence goes on along the minus strand of JBGSNJ010000492.1, from coordinate 1,437 downwards.
CCGGGGGTGACGGCGTAGGGTGTCATGCACCGGCGGGTGAGATGGAGCGCGCCGCGCGTGCGGCGGGCAAGTCGGAAATCCTCGACCAGTATGCCGCCGACTATCCGCAGGGTCCTCACGACAAACCGCAGTCCATGTGTCCTGCCTTCGGCTCGCTGCGCGTAGGCTTGCGGATGCGCCGTGTGGCGACGGTGCTGTCCGGCTCGGCCTGCTGTGTCTATGGCCTGACCTTCGTCAGCCATTTTTACGGCGCTCGGCGGAGCGTGGGATATGTGCCCTTCAATTCCGAAACCCTGGTCACCGGCAAGCTCTTCGAAGACATTCGTGATGCCGTGCATGAACTGGCTGACCCCGATCGCTACGACGCGGTTGTGGTGACGAACCTCTGCGTGCCGACAGCCTCTGGCGTGCCGCTGAAGTTGCTGCCGAGCGAGATCAACGGCGTGCGGATTGTCGGTATCGACGTCCCGGGGTTCGGCATCCCGACCCATGCCGAAGCAAAGGACGTTCTGGCGGGCGCGATGCTGAAATACGCTCGCGCCGAGATCGAGGCGGGCCCGGTTCAGGCCCCCGAACGCGGGCGGTCGGATCGCCCGACGGTCGCGCTTCTGGGCGAGATGTTCCCCGCCGACCCCATGATGATCGGCGCGATGCTGTCGCCGATGGGGCTGGCGGCGGGGCCGGTCGTGCCGTGCCGTGAATGGCGCGAGTTGTATGCGGCGCTGGATTCAGGCGTCTGCGCGGCGATCCATCCCTTCTATACGGCGGCGGTGCGCGAGTTCCAGGCGGCGGGGCGGGCGGTGGTCGGCTCGGCTCCGGTGGGGCATGACGGTACAGCGCTTTGGCTGAGAAACATCGGCGAGGCCTATGGCGTTGCAGAGGAAAAGATCGCGGTGGCCCAGAATGCCTTCCTGCCCGCAATCAAGGCCGCGCTGGCCGCGACGCCGATCAAGGGCACCATCACGCTGTCCGGCTACGAAGGGTCGGAGCTGCTCGTTGCCCGTCTGTTGATCGAAAGCGGAGCGGACGTGCCCTACGTCGGCACTGCCTGTGGGCGCACTGTCTGGTCGGATGCCGACCGCGAGTGGCTGGAAGCGCACGGCGTGAGGGTAAAGTTCCGCGCCTCGCTCGAAGATGACCTTTCCGCGATGGATGCGATCAAGCCAGACCTCGCCATCGGGACTACGCCGGTTGTCCAAAAGGCGAAAGAGAAAGCAATTCCATCGCTTTACTTCACGAACCTTATCTCGGCTCGGCCCCTGATGGGACCGGCGGGCGCGGGCAGCCTGGCGCAGGTCGTGAACGCGGCCATCGCGGGCCGCGAGCGGATGGACGGGATGAAGGCGTTCTTCGAGGGCGTCGGCACCGGCGACACGGCCGGCATATGGGAGGGCGCGCCGAACCTGCGCCCCGATTTCCGCGCGGCACACCAGAAGA
>JBGSNJ010000483.1:0-2995 GCA_041739715.1 Aestuariivirga sp. | reverse complement strand
ACTGCCCATGGAGGGCGCGGCAACGAGCTCACGGATATTGCCGAGAAGCTGCTTGCAAGCGTCTGCTTGGCCATATGACCAGAGGATGAAGGCAGAATCCCGCAACCGCCTGAGATCCCGGACCATCTGGCGGTTCTTGGGGTCGCGGAACTCCGGCTTTCTGAGAATTGCTTCTTCAAGCTTGGCGTCGGAGATGTTGCATTCGGCCAAGGCCTGGGACGCGTTCAGGGACAGGAGCACCGCGAAGAGGATATAGAATCTCATATCGATCAACGCGGTGGGCCTTGCTTGGTTCCACGTCAATGCGCTTTCAACTCAAAGTGAGCGTGGCTGACAGACGTTCGAAGGAGCTGTCGGGGGCTTCAATCCATGCCATCATTCGGATGCGCGCACGGGATTCGAACTGGGTGCAAATTCGATTTCAATAAAAACAAACACTTACAGCTAGAGAGGGTTGGATTCCAGTCCCTTTCCCTCCGCCAGTTTCCTGTTGCAAACTCTCGGACACCCACAGTTTCGTAAGCGTCCGGTGAACTACGCGGCACGCGAGAACTGATTGGCTTCCGCCCAATTCCATGGCAGCAAGTCGGCGATGCGCTTGATCGGGTGATCTGCAATGCAGGCGAGAACGGCGCGGAGATAGGCTTCGGGATCCAGGCCGTTGAGCTTTGCAGTCTCGATGAGAGAGTAGATGGCAGCGGCGCGCTCGCCTCCGGCATCGGATCCTGCGAACAACCAGTTCTTGCGGCCAAGAGCGATGCCGCGGATGGCACGTTCGGCGGCATTGTTGTCGATCTCCAGTGTGCCGTCGTCGACATATCGGCTGAGTGCCGCCCAGCGACCAAGGGCATAGCGCATGGCTTTGGCCACCTCGGTTTTTGCTGACAGCCTGGGAAGGGTTGTCTCGAGCCACGCCTTCAGGGCATCGAGAAGTGGCCGGGCCTGGTCTCGACGGACACGCTGGCGTTCATCGGGTGGTTTGCCGCGAATGGCCTCCTCGATGCCGTAGAGGGCTCCGATGCGATCAAGGGCTTCCGTCGTCGTCGGCGAGGGTTTGGTGGCATGCTCGTCGAAGAACTTTCGCCTGACATGCGCCCAGCAGGCGGCCTCGGTCACGCGTCCGACCTCGAAGACCGGATTGAACCCGGCATAGCCATCGGCATGCAGGACGCCGGTGAAGGTCTTGAGGTGCTTCTGTGGGTGCTCGCCCTTGCGGTCGGGTGAGTAGAAGAACACCGCAGCTGGGGGCTGGGATGATCCGTGGGGCCTGCCATCCCGAACATAGGTCCACAACCGTCCGGTGCGGGTCTTGCCAAGGCCTGCCGCCAGCACCGGCACCGGGGTATCGTCGCCATGCAGAACCGAGCTGGACAGAACGTCGCGGCGCAGTGCCTCAACCAGCGGATCGAGAAGTGCGGCCGACCGGCCCACCCAGTCGGCCAGGGTCGATCGCTCCAGGTCGACGCCTTCGCGAGCGTAGATCTCGGACTGCCGGTAGAGCGGAAGGTGGTCGGCATATTTGCTGACCAGCACATGGGCAAGGAGCCCGGGGCCTGGCTTTCCCCGTTCGATGGGCAGTGACGGCATCGGCGCCTGGACGATGGTCTCGCAGATCCGGCAGGACAGCTTCGGGCGCACATGCCGGATCACCTTGAAGGAGGCAGGCACATACTCCAGCACCTCGGTCACATCCTCACCCAGCCTCCGCATGGCGCCACCGCAGTTCGGGCAGGCGCAGGAAGGCTCGTGGATCTCTTCTTCGCGCGGCAGATGGTCCGGCAAAGGCTTGCGATAAGGCTTGTCGATCAGCTTCTGAACGGCAGCGGGGCGCTGAGCCGCAGCACCGGCTTCCTCCTCGTGCAGCGCGTCGAGTTCCAGTTCCAGCTGTTCGATCTCGCGCGCAAGCTTCTCCGACGACTGGCCGAACTGCATCCGCTTCAGCTTTGCAAGGCGGGCTTCGAGCTGGGCGATCTTCAAGCCTTGCGTCCTCACCGTGCCGACCAGCTGCTGCACCAGCGCCTTGAGCGCCTGAGCATCCTCGGGAAGGTTGGCGAGATCAATCTCCATGGCAGGGACTGTAGACGCCTGGCCGTTGATCCGCGCCTGCGCATTCTGCCGCGAGTCATTCCGGCGCAGCGGCAAGGCGGATGCTCTCTATCCGGCAAGCTCCGGCCGCTGTGTCCTGAGCGGCGCGCGCCAGTCGATGCCTTCGAGCAGATAGCCGAGCTGGGCGGCGCTAATCGCCACAGCCTCGCCCGTCGTCGCCGGCCAGATGAACCGGCCCCGCTCCAGTCGCTTGGCAAACAGGCACATCCCCTGACCATCATGCCAGATCAGCTTGATCAGATCGCCGCGCGCACGGAACACGAACAGCTGGCCGCCGAACGGATCGGACTTCAGCTTCTCCTGCACCAGCAGGGCCAGGCCGCCAAAGCCCTTCCGCATGTCCGTGTGACCCACCGCAAGCCACACCCTGACACCCGCCGGAACCGGGATCATCGGCCGTCCAGAACCGCGATCACCCGCTTCAGGGCCTGCGCATCCACCGGCCCGCACAGCCGCACACGGCGACCGCCAGCCAGCTCGATCTCGATCACCCCACGATCTTCCGTCTGTCCGGAAGCCGTCGCCGGCGTCTGCGCCACCGCTGCAGGGGCCGGCAGCACCACCGGCACGAACACTGACCCAGGCTTCTTCACGCTCGCCCGCTTGCCCGGAAGTCCAGCCTGCCGGCGCCACCGGAACACCAGGCTGACAGCCACCCCATGCCGTCGCGCAACAACCGAAACCGGAGCCATCTCGCTCTCGGCAACGATCTGGCGACGTTCCTCCGCCGGCCACCGCCGCCGCGTCTCCGCAACAACATCAAAGCTCTTCATTGGCTATATCCAGACATAGGACCGGCATCGACCTTGCCGACGCTTCGATCTTCACAAGGATACAGCTTCAACCTTCATCCATAGACCGCGCAAGGCGGTCGAGACCGGACGCTTAC
>JBGSNJ010000480.1:0-17639 GCA_041739715.1 Aestuariivirga sp. | reverse complement strand
CGCTCAGCAGGGACCTTTACCGGCGACTTTTTCAAGGAGGGTTGGGGCTTCATCTTCGTTCCTTCGTCACTACGACGAAGCCCCAACCCTCCTTAAATCACAACCTCAAATCTGTGCCACTGGTGCTGACGGGGGACAGTTGACGCTGCTCACGATGAACACGCGTCCCATGCATTTCGATGCGGAACTTTCGAAGCGTTCGACTTCGGAGTGGATGGAAGTCCCTGCCTGGAAGGTGTCTGCAGCACCTGTGCGCGCACTTCCCGATGCGCTCGACAATCCGTATCTCGCAGCCACCAGTGGCATCCAGTCCATCGGCCATCCGCTTTCGCCCAGTTTCCGCGTACTGTCGAGCCCGATCCGCCTTGACGGCGAACGCATCGAGGCGCGCCGTGCGCCCGCGCTCGGTGCGGACAAGGATCCGCTGCTTCGATCGCTCGGCTACAGCGCGATTGAAATCGCGACGCTCGCCGGAAACGGCGTCATCGGAGTGGCCCCATGAAGATGGAGGGGTATCGGGTCCTCGACCTGTCACAATTCCTTCCGGGTCCCTGGCTCACGCAGGTTTTTGCTGACCATGGTGCGGAAGTCGTCAAGATCGAACCGCCTTCCGGCGAACCGGTGCGCAATGTCGGATACCGGCAGGGCGGCCAGAGCGTCTGGTTCCGCAACACCCATCGCGGCAAGAAGTCTGTTGTCCTAAACCTGAAGGATCCTGACGATGTCGCCGCCTTCCTCAAGCTTGCGCGCACAGCCGATGTCGTGGTGGAAGGATTCAGGCCCGGTGTCGTCGATCGCCTTGGCGTCGGCTATGCAGCTGTAAAGGCCATCAATCCGCGGATCGTCTACGCATCCATCTCCGCCTTCGGCCAGACCGGGCCCGAGGCGCTCAGGCCGGCGCACGACCTGGCCATCGAGGCCCTTGCCGGAGTCGTGAGCCTCAATCTCGGTTCCGATGGAAAGCCCACGAACCCGCACATGCCGGTTGCCGACGTCATCGGCTCGATGACGGCCCTTTCCGCGATCTTGATGGCACTGTTGCGACGCGAGAAGACGGGCGAGGGCGATTACATCGACATTTCGATGCATGACGCCACGCTGTCTTGGCTTCCCAACGTAACTGGCCCCATTTTTGCAGAAGGAAGGGCGCCACGCGTCAAGGAGGAGCGTTCCTTCGGCGGCTATGCCTTCTTCTCGATATACGAGACTTCGGACGGAAAGCATGTCGCCCTCGGCGGCGTCGAACACAAATTCGTGGAGAATTTCCTCAATGCAGTCGGCCGGCCGGACCTGATCAAGGTGGCATGCGGCCCGAACGGCCCCTGTCAGTTGCCCGTGAAAGAAGAACTTGCGGCCATATTCCGCACGAAGACACGGGATGAATGGGATGGTTGGTCGAAGGGCCGGGACCTCTGCTTCGCGCCAGTCCTCGACCTCAAGGAGGCCTTCGACCATGAACAAGTCGCTGCGCGCGCAATGCTTATTCGCGATGCCGAAGGCAATCCGCACATCGGGACGGCAATCAAATATGCCGGCGAGCCGGGGCAGCCGAGCTTCGATCTGCCGGCACTCGGCGAGCATACAGAGCACTATGTTCGTCGGCGCTAGGCCTAAGGGCGTCCGCGCTGGTCGCGCTGCAGCTGCATGGTATAGGAGAATCGGTCGCCCGGGTAGTCGTTTACCGAGACCAGGATCATCTCGCCGCTCGGATCCAGGTGCCGCCGAACGACCCTGGCGGCCCATATCTTGCGCGAGACGCCGAGCGCCTGCGCCGCCTGCGGCGGGATCGGCATGGCGCTGATTTCCTGCTCGACGCGATCAACCTGGACACCGTAGCGGTCCTCAATCATCGAGTAGATGGCGCCGGTATGGCCCGGCAGGTCCTTGGCGATGCCGGAGAAAGCGCAGTTGATGAAGATGATCGAGCGGCAGATCGGCTGCGAGCTTACCGGATCGATCCGCAGTCCTACGACAATCAGCCAGCGCCTGTCCGTGCATTCGCCCAATGCGTTCGCAAAGCTCCTGTCAGGCGCTGCGAGGCCGATGCTGTTGATGCGCAGCTCCGTGTCTGCGGCATACTGAAAGAGCCCGTTCAGGGTGCGCATGGAGTGAACATAGGCGCCCTGTGGGCTGGCGGTCACGACCCGGCTGCCGGAGCCCTGGCGCCGCTGCAGGAAACCTGCTTCAGCGAGCCGGCGCAGGGCCTCGCGCACCGTGTGGCGGCTCACGCCGAACTCGTCGCACAGTTCGATCTCGGTGGGCAGGAAGCTCCCGACGGAAAAGTCACCCGCCTCGATGCGTGCCTTGAAGATGGCGGCCAGCTGCGCATATCGCGGTTCGCGTCGGTCAGCTTCGTTGATGCTCATCGGCTTTCCTTGCGCTTGGCCCGTTCCAGCGCTTCGCGATGGCGCGGATCGGCAATTCCCACAAGCGCTGAAGCCCTTTCCTCCAAAGACATCTCGGCGATCCGGGCAATCCCATGCTCCGTCACGATGATGTCGGCATCCGCGCGTGCCACGGAGACCGGGCTACCCTCCTTGAGCCGTGGCACGATGCGGCTAGTGCCGCCATCGCCGGTCGTCGAAGGGAGGGCGAGTATGGCCCGTCCCCCGCGGGAAGCGCGCGCACCCCGCAGGAAGTCGACGAGCCCTCCTTGCCCGCTGACCTGGCGGCTGGCGAGGGCTTCCGCATTCGCCTGACCCGAAAGATCGATTTCGATTACCGAATTCACGCTCACGAAGTTTGGAAGCGCTGCAAGCACGCGCTGCGCATGGGTTTCTCCGACGGGCGCGAAACGAACGTCTCGCAAGCTCGGAACAGCGCGATAGAATTCATGGTTTCCGAGGGCCACGCCGGTCGTGACGCCGAGTGCGAAGACGCCGTCGATGATCGCGGGCAGGGACGGGGTGGAGATCATGCCGGCATGGAGGCCGATGCCTCTGATCCCGCTTAACGGCAGTTCCTCGAACACGGCGCGCTGAACCTTGCCGAGGCCGAGCTGCAGATAGTCGCCCGGTCTCAATAGTGAAACGATGTTCCTCGCGATCTTTCGCGTTGCAGGGTCCACCGCGCTCGCATCGTATTGCAGCAATGGCGCATCGCTCTCGACGAATGCCGTGAAGCGTCCCGTGGGCAGCCGAGGCCCGTTCGGTGGGTCTGCCATCGCCGGGTTGACAACGCCCACCAGGCCTGCACCCGCGGCAATCGGCGCCGGTGAGAAGTCGGCGGCAAGGCCCATTCCTACCGTGCCGTCGCCAGCGGGAGGGGGTACCGTTATGTAGACGATATCGACCACGCCCGGCCGGGCCAGCCTTTCGTAGAATGTCGAATAATGCAGCGGCAGGTGCGCGACCCGGCCCGACGGCCGCTGCAGACCGCGGGTCGAGAAGATGGTCTCGACGCGCGTGCCAATGCCGAGTGCAGAATAATCGCGGTCGTTGACGCCCGGGATGAACGCTCCCGTTAGTGTGGCGTCCCGCCAGAGATCGGGCTCGAGCGCCACCAGGTCGAGAATGGCCGTCGGTTCCGCCGTGCATCCCCCTACATAGGCGCGCTGCCCGGGATTCAGCATTCGGGCAGCGTCGGAGGCGGAAATCCTGGGTGGCAACGGCATGGTACGGGAAGAGTTTCCTGCTTGCGGACAGCTGATGTTTGTAACAATATGTCCGGACAAATTTTTGATCAACCCGTGCGGCCTCCTATCATGGACAACCTTGCCGCAAGCGCGGTGCCTAGGTAGGTTTTGCAAGCTGCGATGGCGACCGCAAATGCCGGCTCCAAGCTGATCATTGATGTTGCGGTCGGCACCCACGCGACCTTTGGTTCAATTTCTTGATCTCACAGCGATGTGCGCGGCAGTGATGCTAGATGCGGAGAGCAGCGTACTGTCTGCCTTGGCCATGACGTGATATTCGGCGGGCAAATGCATCATTTTAATTTCATCCTTCGCAACTGATTCCTTCATTAATTGTAGGCGCACTCGTACAGGGCTCCGGCCAGGACGCGAATGCCGTCGACGATGTCCTCGATCGAGGAGTACTCCTCCGGCGTGTGGCTGCGGCCGTCCTTGCTGCGCACGAACACCATCGCCACGTCGGCAATTGCGGCCATTTGCTGCGAATCATGTCCCGCACCGCTCGCCATCGTCAGCGTTTTGACCCCTTGCGACAACGCTGACCGGGCGAGCGCCGTTAGGATGGCGGGGTTGCTGAGGCAGGGCGGGTGGTCGAACAGAACCTGCGTCTCCAATTGCAGGCCGCGCCGGTTGGCGACTTCGCTCAGGACGCCGTCATGAATCGCGTACATGGCTTCGCGCTCCCACGGGCGCGGGTTGCGCGCATCGATCGTGAATGTGACCGATTGAGGAATTACGGCGCTGGCATTGGGGTAGGGGGTGCATCGCCCGATTGTCGTGACGGCCGGCCGGCCAAGGCGGTGTGCATGGTCGATCAAAGTCGTGGCAATTTCCGCGAACCCGGCCATCGGATCGTTGCGCAAATCCATCGGAAATGCCCCGGCGTGGTTCTGCACGCCGGTCAGTTTGACCTGGGTGTGTCGGATGCCAGTGATCGCATCTACGAGGGCTACAGAAAGCCCCGCATGTTCCAGTACCGGACCCTGCTCGATGTGAAGCTCGACAAAGGCGGATATGTCGTCGCGAGCCGCTTCGGGTATGCGTGCCGGATCGAGGCCGGCCTCGCGCATGGCGTCGGCAATGGTTTCACCGTCGAAGCCGATGGTCGTCTCCGCGTCGCCCGGGCGAATGCGCCCGGTGATCGCCCGCGAACCCCAGAAGCCAGCGGTTGGGAAACGGCTGCCTTCCTCCTCGCACAGCGACAGCGCTTCCAGCGTGCGCAACGGCCTGCCGAACTGTTCCTTCAACGCTCTGATCGCGATCAAAGCCGCCAGCACGCCAAGTGCGCCGTCGTAGCGCCCGCCGGGTCGCTGCGAATCGATGTGCGAGCCGGAGACGATGGATTTGCCGGGCTTCTTGCCTTCATGCACCGCCCAAACATTGCCGACGGCATCTGTTCGTACTTTCAGGCCGGCTTCCGCGCACCATTTCGAAAACAGCGCGTTGGCGGCGATCCATTCGGGCGAATAGACGGTGCGCCATACCCCGGTGCCCGAATGGGCGCCGATTGTGCCCATTTCCATAATCATGGCTTCGACGCGAGCACCGTCGATTTCAATTTTCGGAACGGTCATCACGGCTCCATGCATGATAAGAGGCGCTCAGCTTAGGCGTTCCTCGCGTCCGCGCACCAGTTGCGACAGCGCCACCGCCACGATCAGCGCGCCGCCGTAGAAAAGATCCTGCACATAGGTGCTGATGCCAAGAATCGACAAGCCGGTGATGCCGGTGACAAGGAAGTAGACCGCGATGACCGAGCCGATCGCATTGAAACGTCCCGGATTGATGCAGGTAGCGCCCAGGAAAGCCGCTGCGAAGGCGGGTAGCAAATAGGTGAGGCCCGAGCTTGGATCGGCCGCGCCCGTGGTTCCTGCATAGAGAATGCCGGCAAACGCGCCTAGCAGCGACGACGTGACCAATGCGGTAAAGCGTACCCTGTCGACGCGGATTCCGGACAGGCGCGCCACTTGCCGGCTGCGGCCGACAAACAGCAGCCTTTGCCCCGCCGCCGTGAAGCTGAACACATACCAGATGACCAGCGCAGCCACGATGGCATAGTAGAACGCGAGCGGAATCCCGAAAAGCCGGGTCACGATAACCGCCGACACCAGTCGGAAGTCGATGCCGCTGATGGTCTGCGAGTTGGAAAACCAAAGCGTGATGCCGTGGATGAAAGTGCCCATGCCGAGTGTCACGATCAGCGAATGGATGCGGAAATAGAGGATGATTGAAGCGTTTGCCACGCCAACCGCGAGCCCCGCCGCCAGTGCCCCAAGCAATGCCAGACCGATAGGCCAGCCATGATTGACGTTTAGCACCGCGATCAGCATCGAGCTCATCGTCAGCATACTGGCAATGGAAAGATCGTAATCGCCTGCGGTCAGCGGAATGATCAGGCCGAGCGTCACCACTACCAGCACGGCCTGCGATCCGAAAATGGTCGAGAAATTCGCCCACGACAAAAACGTGTCGGGGCGCGCCACGCCGAAAAGCGCAATCACGACTAGCCATGCGATCAGCAACCCGTAGCGCTCGCCGCGATCAATCCAGGACTGACGCGCCTTTCGATCGATTTCGCCTTGGCTTGCCACTGTCATTCGCTCTTCCGGTCCGCGTCAATCGCGTTTGTGTAGCAAAGTTCCGAAATCGCGGCCTTGGAAATTTCCGCGCCTGCAAGGTTCGCCACTTCGCGGCCTCGCGCCATGATGATGACCCTGTCGCAGATTGCTGCAAGCTGTTCATGGTCGGAACTGGCGCAAATGACGCAAGCCCCCTTGTCGGACATGCGGCGGATGGTTTGAAACACTTGTTCTCGCGCACCGATGTCGACGCCTTGCGTCGGCTCGTCGAGCAGGATCAATCCCGGTTCTACCTGAAACCACTTGGCCAGTACCACTTTCTGCTGGTTTCCCCCGGAAAGTTCGCCCACCAGCCGCATCGGATCGCGCGGGCGTATGTCAAATGCTTCGGCAAGCCTTGAAGCAACGGCGGACATGGCGCGCCCCGAGACCAACCAACCGCGATGGCTGCGTGTGAGCACCGGAAGGGTTGCGTTCGCGGCAACGCTCAGCGTGGCGACAACACCGTCATTCTGGCGATCGCCCGGGACAAGCACGACACCGCGGCCGATTGCCTTGTCGGGCTGTTGGCGCGTCAGGTCTGTCTGACGGCCATCGAGGACCAACCGCCCGCTGACGGCCTGAACCGAGCCGAAGGCCAGATGCACCACTTCGTCGTAGCCAGACCCGATGAGACCGGTGATGCCGACGATTTCACCGGCCCGCAATTCCAGATTGAAGCCGCTGACATTGGGCCCGCTGACATCTTCAAAAATTGCCCGGAGCGGCCCGAGCGCGCGCACCGGAGCGCGTATTTTGTCGAGATCGACAGCGCGGCCCACAATCAGCCGGATGATATCGGACTTGCGGGCTTCACGGGTACCCAGAGTCCCGGCAAGACGCCCGTCGCGCAGCACACTGACGCGGTCGGTTATGTCCATCACCTCGTCGATGTCGTGCGACACGAAAATGACACTAGCCCCAGCATGTACCAGGCTGCGCACCAGCGCGAAGAGCTTCTGCACGTCTGCCGCCGGTAGGAAGGGCGTCGGTTCGTCAAGGATCAGGATGTGCGTCAGCGATTGCCGGTTCTCCTGCAATTGCCGCCACGCCCGCACGATCGCGAGTTGCGCTCGCTCCACCGAACTGAGCTTTTGGACCGGTGCCAGCGGATCTAGATCTATGCCGAAACGCTTGAACAGCGCCTGCGCGGCCTCAGCTTGCGCCCCCCATTTGATGCGCCAGTTTCCCGCCGTTGCATTTTCGCCGACAAGAAGGTTTTCGAGCACTGTCATCGATGTCACTAGGCCAAGATGCTGGTGCACGAACGAAATTCCGAGACGCTGGAAATCGCCGGGCTGCAAGGGCAGCGCCACGTCCATTCCGCCGACCTTCAGGACCGCTCCCGGCTCCGGTTTATGGAAGCCGGCCAGTATTTTTATGAGCGTCGATTTGCCTGACCCGTTCTGGCCAAGCAATCCGTGCACTTCTCCGGCCCTGATGCTCAGCGAAACGTCATCCAGCGCCTTGGCCCCGCCAAAGCTTTTCGACAGATGTGCGATCTCGAGAACAGGCGCGGCGTCGGGTGACGCCGCGCTCGGGGCCGGAACTGCCGTCACTACAACTTCCAGAGCTTGCGGAAGCCCGCCTGGTACGCGTCGCCATAGCCTTGCGAATCCACCGGCGGGGAGCCGGCTGTGTCGGCATTGGACTTGTCGAAGATCAGGAAGGGAATCTTCGGATCGTTTACCACGGTCAGCCCGCAAAGGCGGCGCATGTGGGAATCTAGGACGCCATGCGCGATCCAATCAAGATTCTCGCCGATGTCCATCTCGACCTGGCCATTCTGGATCATGCCGATGACGAAGGGTGTGCCGTTGAAAGTTGCAATTTTCACCTGTTCGCCCTTGCCGGTGATGGTAATCGCCGGCACCACGAATTGCGCCATCGAGTCATAGATCGGGATGACGTAGTTTATGCCCGGATCGGCGAGCAATGAAGACTGCACGGTCGGCTGAATCTTGGTTGCCCATTCGGGGATCGGGACGTTTACGATGTTGTACTTGCATTCGGGACAGTTGGTGTCGAACACCTCCTTGATCCCCGATACCATTGAATCAGTCGAAAGCGCCTCGTTCGATACGATCACGACGGCATTGGTCTTGCCGCCCGTCTTCGCGATGCTCCACCAGGCGAGCAGTTCGCCGGCGCGTTTGTAGTCGATCGGCACCACGCCATCGACGCCGCCTGGCACTTCCTGTTCAAATCCGGTGAGGTGCGCTGCGACGACCTTGGAGCCAGCTTCTTGCGCCGCTTTGACCTGCGGCTCCAGCGCCCGCGGATCGGCACCTGCAAGCAATTCGATCAAATCGAACTTGTTCGATGCGCCGTGATTGAGGCCTTGCACCCACTGCGATACCTGGCCCTGGTTTTCCCAGACCTGGAACTCGAAGCCGATTTCCGTGGCCAGCTTGCTCATGGCGGCATTGATGGTCGATAGGAAGGGAATGGCGCTCGAAGCAGGGATGCTCAGAATCTTCTTGCCGGCCATGCAGGCCTTGGCGTCGAATTCCTCGCCAGGCGCGGTGAAGGCGGGGATCGCCTTGTATCCGGAAAGCTCCGCTTCCGCCTTCGCAACAAGATCGCTTTGCGCAAACGCGGCACCCATCATTGCCGCGCCGGATGCTGCCGCCAGCACGCCCGTCCTCAAGCCTGCCTTAAGGCCGCCGTTCATGCCCGTTCTGAAAAATGAAATCATCGTGGGTTCCGTTCGTTGTCGGTTGCGTTCGCCGTGCTGGGAACCCGAATATCATGTATACAGAATTCAATTCAGGCAATGGAATTTCGTACGATTTTAGGCTTGACCGCCGAATGTTTGCCGTTTGCCCGATAAGTGTGCAACGCGCCGTTATGTTGTGCAGTGCATCGCAAATATCAGCCTTTCTACAAAATGTCGGGTTACCGGCCTCCGGAATCACGCAACGATTTGTCAAGAATTGATTGTGGATTCTGCATTCATGTTGCGTTAGCGTCGGTTCCAACGGCGGAATTGCGCAAGGGTTGATGGATGAAAACGATTGGCGTCGACGTGGGGGGCACCTTCACTGACCTGGTATATTGCGACATGGAAACGGGAGAGATGGCGATCCACAAAGTCTCCACCACACCGCATGACCCATCGCAGGGCGTAATGGCGGGAATTGCCGAGCTGTGCGCCGACAACGGCATCGACGTGGCCGATATCGGATATGTTTTCCACGGCACGACGACCGCCACCAATGCGGTACTTGAAAACAAGGGCGCGAAGGCTGGTCTCATAACCAATGAGGGTTTCCGCGATATCGTTCACATCGCCCGCCACCAGCGTGTCGAGCACTACTCGATCATGCAGGAACTGCCCTGGCAAAGCCGCCCGCTGATCCAGCGCCGCTACCGCAAGACGGTAGCCGGCAGGCTCGTTCCGCCAACAGGCGAGGAAATTGTCCCGCTGGACGAGGCCGCGGTGCGGCTGGCTGCGTTGGAACTTAGGGATGAAGGCGTCGAGGCGGTCGCCATCTGCTTTCTCTTTTCCTACCTCAATCCGGCACATGAGCAGCGCGCCAAGACGATTGTCGAGGAGGTGATGCCCGACGCCTTCGTAACGACTTCTTCCTTTGTATCGCCGCAGTTTCGCGAATTCGAGCGGTTCACCACCGCGTCGCTGGCCGCATTCATCGGCCCAAAAGTGGGCCGGTATATTGAGCGGCTCGACCACGGCCTCAAAAAGCACAAGGTCAATGGCGAGTTGCGCATTATGGCATCCAATGGCGGCGTCTCGACGCCGAAAATGGTGCGCGAAAAGCCGGCCCTGACACTGCTTTCCGGCCTTGCCGCGGGTGTGCTGGGCGGCGGCTGGATCGGCGCACTGGCGGACCGCAAGCGCCTCATCACCTTCGATATTGGCGGCACCAGCGCCGACATCGGTATCGTCGTGGACGGGGTGTTTGCCGAAACCGATGCGCGCTCGACATCCATTGCCGGTTTCCCCCTGTTGATGCCCATGCTCGACATCCACACGATCGGCGCGGGCGGTGGCTCGATTGCCCATGTGGATCGCGGCGGCGCCTTCAAGGTAGGGCCGCAAAGCGCGGGCGCAGTGCCCGGTCCTGCTGCCTATGGCCGGGGCGGCCAACTGCCGACGGTGACCGACGCAAATGTCGTCCTCGGTCGTCTTGACCCCAACGGATTTCTGGGTGGAGGTATGACGCTGGATGCACATGCGTCGCTTGCCGTGATCAGCCACCTTGCCGAGCAGATCGGTCTGCCGGTGAACGAAACTGCCGAGGGCGTACTCACCATAATCAATTCGAACATGGCCAATGCAATCCGCTCGCGCACGGTGCAAAAGGGCATTGATCCACGCACCTTTGCACTGGTTGCCTTTGGCGGGGCGGGGCCGCTCCACGGGGCGGAAGTGGCCGGCATGCTCGGCATTCCGGAGATCATCGTGCCGCCTTATCCGGGCATCACTTCGGCGATGGGCCTGTTGACCACCGACATCAAATACGATGCCATCCGCACGCAGTTCCAGGTTTCCGGTTCGGTCGACCTTGCCCGCCTTAATGCGGATTGCCGTGAAATGGAGAGTGAACTTGCCGCGCAGTTTGAGGCGGACCACATTGACGCATCGCTGGTCGGTTATGAACGGATCGGCGACCTCCGTTATGTCGGCCAGGGATACGAGCTGAAGATCGCCATTCCCGGCGGAACAGTCACGCAGGACCAGCTCGACGGCGTCTGGTCGGCATTCCACAAGGCGCATGCGGCCGAATACGGTCATGCGTTCCATGAAAGCCCGATCGAAATCGTGAACATCCGCGTGAGCGGCCGCGGAGCCATGCCGAAGATTGCAGCGATGAAAGCCCCTGAAGGCGGCTCTCTGAAGGAGGCGCTGATCCGCACCGGCCCGAGTGTCTTCCGCGTCAAAGGCGAACTCAAGAGCTTCGATACGCCGGTATATCAGCGTGGCAAGTTGCCTGCGGGAGAAGCGATCGTGGGGCCTGCCATCATATTGCAGAAAGATTCCACCACCGTGGTGCCGCCCGGCGGGAAAGCCAGCGTGCATGCATCGGGAAGCATCCTGATTTCTCTGGGAGAAACGGCATGAACAAGCACGCAAGCCTTGCCAAGGCGCAATCGGCCGCGACACACGTCGATCCGGTGACAGCGGCTGTCATACATGGCGCGCTGGAAAACATCGCAATCGAGATGGGCTACAAGCTCATGCGCATGAGCTATTCGTCCATCATCCGCGAGTCGGAGGATTTCGGCGCGGCGCTCACCGATGCTGAAGGCAGGCAGCTGTGCGAATGCAAGATGTCCACGCCGCTGCAATCAGGCCCGATCCCCGGCTACATCCGGGGCATTCTGGCGGCCCTGAAGTCGCGCGGCCAGACATTGCACCCCGGCGACGTCATCATGCACAATGACCCTTACGCGGGGGCGAGCCACGGTCCCGACGTGGCGTTTTGCGTTCCGGTCTTCCTCAAGGAAAAGCTGATCGGCTTTTCCGTGACGACGGCGCACCATCTCGATATCGGTGCGCTGACGCCGGGCAGCTGCGGCATTGTCGATGCGGTGGACACCTATGCCGAGGGGTTGCAGTTCAAGGCGATCAAGGTCGTCTCGAAGGGCGTTCGAAACGATGATGTCTGGCAGATGCTGCGAGACAACATCCGCGCCTCTGCGCTCGTCGTCGGCGACATGGATGCACAGGTCAAGGCGGCTGAGATCGGCGCGGCGCGTTACCTGGCGCTGGTCGAGCAATATGGCCTCGAAACCGTCAACGCGGCCTATGAAGACCTGATGGATTATTCCGAGAGGCTGATGCGCGATGCCATCCGGGCGCTCCCCGACGGCGACTATACCGCAACCACCCATATTGACGGTTTCCTTGACGATCCCGATCCTTCGCGCCGCGACCTGCCGATTGTGGCGACCGTCAAAGTGCGGGGCGACAATCTGATCGTCGATCTCACCGGTACCGCGCCGCAGGTTCCGGACAAGCCGATCAACATGCCGCTGGAAGGCACGGTGGATTGCGCCGTGTGGCTGACCATCCGTTCCATCCTGCTCGACAGCGTTACCTATGGCTCAATTCCGCAGAATTCTGGCCTGACGCGCCCGATCGAGATCGTGGCGCCAAAGGGTAGCCTGGCAAATCCGATCTTCCCCGCGCCGGTGATCGCCCGCTTCTGCCCCGGCAACCAGCTTGCCGACACGGTGATGAAGGCGCTGGCGCAGGCCGTTCCCGAACAGGTCTCCGCGGGAATCGGCAATCTGCGCGTTATCGCCTTTTCGGGCCTGAACGAGGGCAATCACTGGGTACACATGGAAATCCTGGAGGGCAGCTATGGCGGGCGAAATGGGCTGGACGGCATGGACGCCGTCGACACCCTCTACGCCAACACCCGCAACAATCCCATCGAGGATATCGAATCGCACCTGCCGCTGCGGGTCGAGCGCTATGAACTGCGCAACGATGCCGTTGCGGCGGGACAATGGCGCGGCGGCATCGGAACCATGCGCGAATTCACCTATCTGGTCGATGGCGGCTTCTCGGTGGAAGGCGACGGCCATAAATACCGGCCTTGGGGTTTCATGGGCGGCAAGGACGGACATACGGCTTCGTTGCGCCTGGTCAACAAGCAGGGACGGGAGAGCGAACTCGTCTCCAAGGTTCCCTACCACAAGGTCAAGGCGGGCGATCATCTCGTCTCGTATGGTCCTTGCGGCGGCGGCTATGGCGACCCGCTGAAGCGCAATCCGGAATTGGTCCTTTCGGACGTGCTCGATGGCCTCATCTCCGCGGAAACCGCGCTTAAAGATTATGGTGTGGTAATCGGCGGCAAGGCGGTTGACCACAAGGCCACGGCAGCAGCGCGCTCGAACGCAAGCTGAGCCGCACCACAGACATGCCTTGAACGAGGGAGAAACCTTTTGCGCGCTGTCCTTCTCAATCCGCCCGGCGGCGCCGGCGAAAACATGGTTGTCACCGACGTCGCCGATCCTACGCCGGGACCGGGCGACGCCATTGTCGCGGTCGAATACGCCGGATGCAATTTCGCCGACACCATGATGCGGCGCGGCATATATCCCCACCCGAAGGGATACCCGCTGGTGGCTGGGCTTGAACTAGCCGGCCGGGTGGTGGCTGTTGGAAGGGAAGTGAAGGAGGTCAAGCCGGGCGACCGCGTGGCCGGATTCTCCGAGGACGCAGGCGCGTTCGCACAGCTTTGCTCGATCCCCGCCGAGCGGCTCACCGTGCTTCCCGATACAATCGGGCTCGACAAGGCGGCGGCGTTCTTCGTCCAGGCGCTTACCGCCTGGCACCTGATGCACACCGTCAGCAAGACCGGCAGGGGCGATTGCGTGCTCGTCCATGCGATCGGCGGCGGCGTAGGCCTCTACCTGACGCAAATCGGCGTTGCGGCAGGCGCGACGATTATTGGCACTATCGGTACGGTAGGAAAGGAAAAGCGGGCGCTCGAATTTGGCGCCGCAAGGGTCATCGATCGCGAGGAAGAAGATTTCGTCGAGGCGGTGAACGCATTCACCAAGGGGTGCGGTGTCGACAAGGTAGTCGACAGCACCGGCGGCGGCATTCTGGACCGCAGTTTCGAGACGATCAAGCTGCTGGGCCATGTCGTCAGCTATGGCGAGGCGGAAGCGAAACCCTACACCAATCTGTGGGAGCGGCTTGTCCGCAAGTCGCTGACCTTCACGCGCTTGCATCTGGGGCATATCGATTGCCGCTCGAAGGCTTGGAAGGAAGGCGAGGCGGCGGTACTCGCCGCGGTCGCAGATGGTTCCCTGCAGGTGCCCATCGAGGGTGTGTTCGCGATAGAGAACGTGCATTCAATGTATGCTAGGCTGGAATCGCGCCAGGTTCCAGGCAAGCTGCTGCTGAAGATCGCCTGACGCCTTCAGGCGTCGAGGAACTCCTTCCAGCGCCGAACCAGATAGGTGTGCTCGTCCATGAACGTGTTCCACACCCGCACGCTCAGCATGCGCTGCATGTGCGAACCGCCTTCCCGGCTTTCGCCGGGCTGGATGGTCGGCAGGCCGAGCGGATCGTTCAGCACCTTTTCGGCAGGCCGGCCATCATACCAGTATGCCCATTCCTCCGGCTCCAGATAGCCTCGCACCCGGGCCGTGAAAGTCGAATAGTATCCTTGCCGCGCCAGGCAAGCACCCGCCCAACCGTCGTGCCACCAGTTCAGGTACTCGTAGGCTGCGTCCAGCGCTTCGCCTTCGGTTTGCACTGAGACACACAAATCGGCATGCCAGCCGCGGCAGCCTTCCGCCGGATCGGCGATGGTGATAGGAATGCCATTGCGCCGCAGCATGCTGACTGCCGGGGAGAACATGCTTTGCAGCACAACGCCGCCGCGCTGCATGAGTCTTGCAGCTTCTTCGTAGTTGCGCCAAACGCCCTTGAAGTGTCCGGTTTTCTTCTTGTGCAACAGAAGCTCGACGACAATATCGATCTCTTCGATGGCAAGGTTTCCGATGTCGGCGAAGACAATACCTTCGGCTGCCTCCGTCGCCAGCGCCGCTTCAATCATTCCCAGCACGGGGTCGCTCATGATCGCGGTGCGTCCATGGAAACGCGGGTCGAGCAGCCAGCCCCAACTCGCCGTATTTGCTCCGACCACCTCGCGCACCGGTGCAAGATAGCCGAAAGCATCGACGCCATGGATCGAGGGAAGCATGGCGATGCGTTCGCTGGCCTTGCTGCCAAGCGTTCCGTCGGGCTGCAGGAAGAGCTGGTCGAAGACGGTTTCAATCAGGCGGCCATCGCCCCTTCCCGCATGGGCGCGGCTCTTGATCTCATCTCCGTGGAGGATGCGCCGTAGGTCAATCGCTTGGACGCTACGCGCGGTCCAGATCAGTTCGATTGTATGCCACTGGTGATAGACATCAAAGGAACCGGGCTGCGTCACAACGCGCTGAAGCCCTTCCATGCCGTCGATCAGTTCGAATTCGATGTCGAAACCGAGATCCCGCCTGGCGCGCTCGCGTATCGGCTCCAGCAGGATTTCGCTGCGTCCAATGACCCGAAGCTTGGGATGCCTCTCCCTGGTGCGCGGCATCAGTGAACCCGCACGAGATAGGGTGCGATCTCTGGATTGCCAAAAACCGATAGTACCTTGAGACGCGCGCGTGCCCGTGCATGATCGGCGTCGAGATGATGCCGCATCGCCGCCTCTGCACCGATGCTGTCTCCAAGGATCAGGTGGTCAAAAACCAGCCGGTGTTCCGAAAGCATGCCGCTCTCATCGTGAATGCCGATATAGGTGCCGAACAACCGGTTGATGACATGCGAAAGCTGCGACCTGCCGATGATGTCGAACAGCCGGCGATTGCGAACCGACCGAATGCAGGTTTGGTGAAGGTCGCTCTCCAGTCGATCAATGGCAGCTTGCGTCGGCGCTCCACCCGATTCAAGCGTCATGCGTACACGTGCCCGCATCGCTATCAAATCGTCGCGATCGAGCAGTTGCAATGCTCCGCCGAGCGCACATGGTTCCAACAGCCGGCGCACCTCGTGCGCTTCATCAAGGGTGCGTGCGCTCAAGGGTCCTGCAATCCAGTGGGAAGACCGGTCCTTGGCAATGAGGCCGCGTTCCTGCATGCGCGACAGCACATCGCGAACGACCGTTCGGCTCACTTTGTAGAGTTCGCCCACGGCAGCTTCCGATATCTGGTATGCGCCAAACGGGCTGCAGTTCATCACGTCGTACTCGATCTTCTCGAAAATCCGCTCCCAGCTTGCCTGTCCGACATTGAGGGTGAGTTCGCCGGCGAGGTCGAGATCGAGCAAGTGAAGGTTTCGCGTCACCGCCTGAGCAGCCTGCGCCTTGCCCACAATGAAGCCCTTGGCGTCTAGTGCTCGCAGAACGCCTTCTTTTTCCAGCATTGAAAGTGCGCGGCGGGCAGGGGGTCTGCTGATGCCCAAACGGTCAGCTACGGCCGCAGTAAACAAACGCGTTCCCTCAGGCAGTCTCCCGCTCGCAATATTGGCCGCCAGCACGTCTCGTACGGCCTTGTAGTATGGCTTGTTTGCCAGCATCTGACACCGCATCGTCCATCGCCGCTGGAAACCGCGGCGCGCGCAGTTTCAACCGTGCCGGCTCCGCATTGCAACCGATTTCGGCTTTGTCGTCTCGGTAAATGCCAAGGGAAGAGCGCCTCGAACGCGTCATCTTATTGCGTTCACACGCCGCCAAACCCTTTCGCCACCAGCCAGCGACCAGAGGCAGCAAGCACTGCGGCAGCGGCATTCGAAAGCAAGCGCCAGCGCCCGGCCAGCTTTTCTATGGCTACATAAACAGCCATCCCCGCAATCCAAAGGAGGTTCATTACTCCACCGACGAACAAAAGCGTCATCAAAAGCCAGCAGCATCCCAGGCAATATGCGCCGTGCCGAAGTCCCATCCCGAAAGCGCCGGAACGGCCTGGCCGCCATCGCTGCATCACGAACATTACCGGGTGCTGGCAGTGCCTGAGACATGCCTTTTTGAGCGGCGTCAGTTGGTAGAGCCCTCCGGCCAGGAGTGCCGCGCCGGCAATGACAGGCGTGCCAATCACGGGCTCAGGCCGCCCATGAAAAGGAAGCGTAATGCCCATTCCGCTTGCCGCTGCCGTCATTCCAGCGCATCCCGAAAACGTCGAACCGTACAGGGGGAGGCGGCGAGCGCGGGTGAAGCTCTTGAGTGGATTGCACGCTCCGTTCGCCTATAAGCCGTCCGTCTACCCCGACAGATTGACTTGCTCAGCAGTTTGGCAAATCGGATCAGCCAGAACTTTGGAACGACATCTGTGAGCGGAACCCGCGGACCTTTGCCAGGTATTCCCTGAACGCTTGAACGCCTAAACCTTTGCTCCCTGTTGCCGCCAAAGGGCTCCCTGATATCCGTCGAATTTTCCCTGTTAATTTGTGAAGGGAATATTGATAAAACCTAAGGATAAACAATACGTTATACTCCATCAACCCGGATAAAACGCGACAAAAACGCGAAAATTCCCTGTAAACTCCCTGTTAAACAGGGAATTTGACCCGAGACTGGTTCGCTCCAGACTGGCCCACGTACCACTCAGTCTCCAGTTTTCCGCCTGTCACCCGTGGTCTCTCATGAGCGCCGTGATTTCAGCGGCTTGGCGGTCGCATTGCGGCAAGGTCTGGCTTTGGAGACGTCTCCACTGCCGGCAAGGGGTCAAAACGGCCGTGTCGTCTCCATTGGGCGGTTTTCCGGAGCCACGCGTTGGCGGCACCTTGCTTCAGAACCAAAAAACAACATGCCACCCTGGCAGCCATCAAGCAGCCGCTATCAGTTACTTTCGGCCCTTCCGCAATAACTGGTTTTCTCAATGCCAAATCACAAAGATGTATGCCAAGTACCCTA
>JBGSNJ010000136.1:0-4418 GCA_041739715.1 Aestuariivirga sp. | reverse complement strand
AGATCCTGTCGAGGCCCTCGGCCTCGGCCTGCTGCTTCACGAGTCCTGAGCCCGGGACGATCATGGCATAGGCCAGGCGCTCCGAGATCTTCTTGCACTCGACCACCCTGGCCACGGTGCGCAGGTCCTCGATGCGGCCATTGGTGCAGGAGCCGATCCACACCACGTCGAGCTCGACGTCGGTCATCCTGGTGCCGGGCTTCAGGCCCATGTAGTAGAGCGCGCGCCACTTGGACTGGCGCTTGCCCTCGTCGGCGATGTCGTCGGGGTTCGGCACCACGCCGGCGATCGAGACCACGTCCTCGGGGCTGGTGCCCCAGGAGACGATGGGCGGCAGGCTGGCGGCGTCGAGCTTCACCACGCGGTCGAAATGGGCGCCCGCATCGGTCACCAGCGTATCCCAGTAGCGGCGGGCCTGGTCCCAGGCTTCGCCCTTCGGCGCCATGGGGCGGTCCTTCAGATAGGCAAAGGCCTTTTCATCGGGCGCGATCATGCCGGCGCGGGCGCCGCCCTCGATCGTCATGTTGCAGACCGTCATGCGGCCTTCCATCGAGAGGTCGCGGATCGCCTCGCCGGCGAATTCGATGACCGAGCCGGTCCCGCCTGCCGTGCCGATCTCGCCGATGATGGCGAGGATGATGTCCTTGGCGGTGGAGTGCCGCGGCAACTTTCCGTCCACCTGCACCAGCATGTTCTTGGCCTTCTTCTGGATCAGCGTCTGGGTGGCGAGCACATGCTCCACCTCCGAGGTGCCGATGCCATGGGCCAACGCGCCGAAGGCGCCGTGGGTGGAGGTGTGGCTGTCGCCGCAGACGATGGTGGTGCCGGGCAGCGTGAAGCCCTGCTCGGGGCCGACCACGTGGACGATGCCCTGGCGCTTGTCGAGCTCATTGAAGTAGCGCACGCCGAACTCGGCGGCGTTCTTGGCAAGGGTCTCGACCTGGATGCGGCTTTCCTCCTCGGCGATGCCGCGCGAGCGGTCGGTGGTGGGAACATTGTGGTCGACCACGGCCAGGGTCTTCTCGGGATGGCGCACCTTGCGGCCGGTCATGCGCAGACCCTCGAAGGCCTGCGGGCTGGTCACCTCATGCACGAGATGGCGGTCGATATAGAGCAGGCAGGTGCCGTCCTCGGCCTCGTGAACGAGATGGTCGTCCCAGATCTTGTCATAGAGCGTGCGCGGCTTGGCCATGGTGCGAATGCCTCAGGGAATGGTTTGGGGGCTATTTAGCGATTGGACCGCGCAAGTCAAACCCGCAGGGCCGCATGGCGGGGCCGTTGAGCGCCGCAGGGTGAAATCGTTTCAGGCGCCGGGACATGGGGGATCGATGACGAGACGGTTCCAGCCGCCTCCGGAGTCTTGTCCCCTCGTGGGCCCGAGAGGGTGGCGCGGGCGCTGCCCAGCGCGGGGATGGAAGGTGGCTGGTCGAAAGCGCCCAAACAGCGCCCGCGGCCGGCGGGATTTTGGCAGAACGCAAGGCGCTTCGAAACCGGCAGTGCCTGCCGGCCAGTTGCCTTGCGGCGCGAGGGTCATAATGCCCCCGGGGCCTTGCGTTCCGTTCCCGGGAGCCGAAGGTACGTTTCCCCCGGCCCGCAGGCCCGCCGCTCGACCCCATCCGAGGCCGCCGTCGCGACCAGGACCCCAAGCGGGGCGAGCATTAGGACTATAGGCATATTAGGAATAAAATGTCAAGAGCGCATTGCGGAAGGTGTCAGCCACCGGTGCTGGCGCACCGGCCCTCATCCGGCGCTCACGCGCCACCTTCTCCCGCAGGCGGGAGAAGGATGATGGACGGTCATCCCTCCGCGCGTCAGCGGGGACGGATGACGACGGGATTGCGACGTGTACAGACTATTTCCGGTACTTCTTCGTCTGGTACGTCAGCGCCTCGTCCATGACCTCGACCATGCGGTCGACCTGCTGGCGGGTCAGAACGAGGGGCGGCGAGATGATGAAGGTGTCGTAGATGTTGCGCACCAGCACGCCATTGTCGCGGCAGCGGTTGGCGACGGCCTTGCCGAAGCCGTCGGAGGATTCGAACGGCGCCTTGCTCTTGCGGTCGGCCACCAGCTCGACCCCGATCATCAGGCCCTTGCCGCGCACGTCGCCGACATGGGGCTGGCGGTCCTGCAGGGCACGCAGCCGCTCGAGGAAATAGCCGCCGACGCTGGCGGCATTGCCGGCGAGATCCTCCTTCACCACGATGTCGAGATTGGCCAGCGCCGCGGCACAGGCCAGCGGATGGGCAAGGTAGGTGTTGCCGTGCATGAACCAGGCATCGGGATTGTTGCGGAAGGCCTGTTCGATGCGTGCGTTGAACATGGTGGCGCCAAGCGGCACGTAGCCCGAGTTGATGCCCTTGGCGAATACCATGATGTCGGGTGCGACGCCCCAGAGCCGCGAGCCGAAGAGGCTGCCGGTGCGGCCGAAGCCGGTCACCACCTCGTCGGCGATGAGCAGGATGCCGTGCTTGTCGCAGACCTGGCGCACCAGAGGCCAGAATTCGGCCGGCGGCACGATGAGACCGCCCGCCCCCTGGACCGGCTCGGCGATGAAGGCGGCGACCGTGCCAGGGCTCTGGTCCTCGATGGCGCGGTCGAGCAGCGTGGCGCAAATCTGCGCCAGCTCGGCCGGATCCTCCGTGAAGGGATTGCGATAGAGATAAGGCGTCTCGGTGCGAAGGAAGCCAGGCATGAGCGGCTCGAACATGGCGCGGAAGGCCGGCGTGCCGTTGGCGGACAAGCCGCCCATGGCGACGCCGTGATAGGCGCGCTGCAGGGAGATGAACTTGGTGCGCTCGGGCTTTCCGGCAAGTTTCCAGTATTGCCGGGCCAGCTTGATGGCGCCTTCGATCGCTTCCGAGCCGCCAGTGGCGAAGAAGGCCTGGGTCATGCCCTCCTGACCTGTGAGTTCGACGAGCAGCTTGGACAGCTCGATGGCGCGGGCATGGGTGGTACCGCCGAAGAGCGAGTAGTATTGCAGCTTGTGCAGTTGTGCCTCGATGGCCGCGATGATCTCCTTGCGGCCGTGGCCGGCATTCACGTTCCACAAGCCGCCCTGGCCGTCGATGTAGTCCTTGCCGTCGATGTCGTAGACGACAGCACCACGGCCCTCCTCGATGATGAGCGGCTTCTCCTTGGCGGTGGCATCCGGACTGGCGAAGGGATGGAACATGTATTCGGCGTTCCAGGCCTTGACGTTCTTGCTGTTGATGCGGTCCATCCGTGCCTCCATTGCCCTGCGCGACGGCGGAAGTCTGTCATGGATCGGGCCATGGGCCAATGGCCGGGCCGCTTCGCCCTGAATTGATCGAGGTCAAGGCTTTCCGCCATTGCCAGGGCGAGAAGGAGCCTTCGTCAGCAATCCTCGTTTCCGCGCTCCGCTTGACCGCATGAAGGCCGCCATCATCAACTTTACCGGAGGCCGGGAGAACTGGGGCTGCCAGGCCACCTCCGACGAAATGCTGCGTTTCTTCCGCGGGATCATCGCGCGCTGGCCGCAGTCCGAAGTCATGCTCGTGCCCTGCCTGCCGAAGCACGCGCTGGACAGCTTCGTCGAGCGCGTCCACGGCAAACGCATCCGGCGCATCTTCGCGGCCGAATGCCCGCGGCCGTCCGATCTCCGCTTTCTCGAGGGCCTGGTCGAGCAACGCTTCGGCGCGATGATCGAGCGGGTGCGGTCGAGCGATATCGTCATCTTCCAGGGCGAAGGCACCATGGGTCCGAAGGTCCATTTCCGGGGCCTGCGCTTCTTTGCCCTGCCCTTCCTGGCCAAGCACCTCTGGCGCAAGCCCGTCGTCTCGCTGAACCAGTCCTTCTATGCGGCAAGGCCTTCCGACCTCGCCGTGGCCGCCAACATCTATCGGCATTTCGACATCGTGGCGCTGCGCGAGGGGCAGTCCTATGCGCTGTACCGCTCGCTTGGCATCGGTGAGCCGCTGCTGTGCCCGGATCTCGCCTTTCGCGCCCGGCCGGCGATCGGCGCGCGGCACGATGCCGATGCGCCCTACTTCTGCGTGACCGGATCGGCCGCGATGGACGAGTACGATCTCGGCGCCTATGCAGTGCTGATCCGCGACCTTGCCGCAACGACGGGGCTGAGGCCGCTGCTGCTCTATTCCAAGCAGGACGATTCCCGCCTGATGGCCGCCATGGCCGAGGCCCTGCCGGTGGGCAGCTACGCCGCCGTCAACAGCAAGTGCATGGCGACCTATGACGGGATCCTGCCCATCCTGCGCGATGCGCGCTTCGTGATCGGCGGCCGCTACCACACCGCCGTCACCGCGCTGGCCCAGGCGACGCCCGTGATCCTGCTGCCGGCCAACACCCACAAGAACGAGGGGCTGGCCACGATGCTGGGCATCGAGCTTCCCGTCCACGGCCTTGCCGACCGGCGCGCGATCCTGGCGGAAGCAGCG
>JBGSNJ010000390.1:0-3541 GCA_041739715.1 Aestuariivirga sp. | reverse complement strand
CAGCCAGCAGCGCCTCGAGTCCTGCGAACGCCGGGTGGCCGAAACGCTGAACTGCGCGCCGGCCGAGGTGCCCACCCATGCGGGCCTCGATCCCGAGCGCATCGCGCCCGCCGAGGAGATCGAGAAGAAGCTGCTCGGCCTGCGCGAAGACCGCGAGCGCCTCGGCGGCGTCAATCTTCGCGCCGACGAGGAAGCCGTCGAGGTGGCGAAGCAGCTTGAAGGCCTGATCAGGGAGCGCGACGATCTCGTGCAGGCCATCAACAAGCTGCGCGGCGCCATCTCCAGCCTCAACCGCGAGGGCCGCCAGCGCCTGCTCGATGCCTTCGAGACGGTGAATGTGAAGTTCGCCGAGCTCTTCACCACGCTCTTCGGCGGCGGCAAGGCCGAGCTGCAGCTCATCGAGTCGGACGATCCGCTGGAGGCGGGCCTCGAGATCATCGCCAATCCGCCGGGCAAGAAGCCCACCACGCTCTCGCTGCTCTCGGGCGGCGAACAGACGCTCACCGCGCTGTCGCTGATCTTTGCCGTCTTCCTCACCAACCCCTCGCCCATCTGCGTGCTGGACGAAGTGGACGCGCCGCTCGATGACCACAATGTCGAGCGCTTCTGCAACCTGCTCGACGCCATGCTGGAGCGTACCGAGACGCGCTTCCTGATCATCACCCACCACGCGTTGACCATGGCCCGCATGCACCGCCTCTTCGGCGTCACCATGATGGAGCGCGGCGTCTCGCAGCTGGTGTCTGTGAACCTGCAGCAGGCCGAGACGCTGGCGATTGCCAGCTGAGCGGCGGAACGTTCAGTCCCGCGGGTGGAATCGCCTTGCTCCGGGCGGAATCGGGGTGCTGCTCCGGACTTTTCGACGCATCGCAAAATGCAGCCAATTCCTGCTGGCGTTTCAAGATGTTAGAATCCGAATCCAATTCTTGACACACACCCGCCCCGAAACTAAGAAGAGCGCGCTTCGGGAGGGGGTCTTTCCGGGCGTGCGAAACGTTTGCCCGGAAGATCGCAGATCATGAAGAAGCCAGGCAGAGGCAGCACGCCGGAAGACAGGACCCTCAAGGAGCTGGGCGACCTTTCGGAGCGGCTCAAGGACCTGTCCGGCCGCATCGCGGCGGAAAAGTCCGAACGCGCCGAAAGCCAGAAACCGCCTGCAAGTCTTTCGGGGGCCACGAGCTATGCCAAGGGCTACCGGCTTGCAAGCGAGTTCGTTGCCGGAACGCTGGTCGGTGGCCTGTTCGGCTATGGGTTCGACTGGCTCTTCGGTACGTTGCCTTTCGGACTGATCGTCTTTCTGCTCCTGGGTTTCGGAGCCGGCATCCTGAACATGGCGCGCGCCGCCAACAGGGTGCCACCGGCACAGGAGCGGCTTGGTTCAAACCCGCCGCCAAAAGCGGCTTATGATGATGAAGAAGAGGACTGATCGTGGCTAACGATCCGATCCACCAGTTTCAGATCCAGGACCTCACGGCCCCCGTCAGCATCGGCGGCTACGAGATCAGCTTCACCAATTCGGCCCTCTTCATGGGCGTGGCGGTCGCCACCATCACCGGCATCCTGATCATGGCCACCGCGAAGGGTTCGCTGGTCCCCGGCCGGCTGCAGTCGGTGGGCGAGGTGTGGTACGAGTTCGTGCACAACATGGTGCGCCAGGTACTGGGCCACGAGGGCAAGAAGTTCTTTCCCCTTGTCTTCTCGCTCTTCTCCTTCGTCCTCGTCGCCAACATGCTCGGCATGTTCCCTTATTTCTTCACCGTCACCAGCCATGTGGTGGTCACCGCGGCGCTGGCCGTCTTCGTGGTGGGCCTCGTGGTGGTGGTCGGGATCGCCAAGCACGGGCTCGGCTGGTTCAAGCTCTTCGTTCCGCACGGCGTGCCGCTCGCCATCCTGCCCTTCATCTCGCTCATCGAGATCATCTCCTTCTTCTCGCGCCCGATCAGCCTCGGCCTGCGCCTCTTCGGCAACATGCTGGCCGGGCACATCGTGCTCAAGGTCTTCGCGGGATTCGTGGTCAGCCTCGGCGCGCTGGGCCTCGGCGGCATCGTCGGCGCGGCTGCGCCGCTGGCCATGGCGGTCGCACTCACCGCGCTGGAATTCCTCGTGGCCTTTCTGCAGGCCTTCGTCTTCGCCATCCTGACCTGCGTCTATCTCAACGACGCGCTTCATCCTGGCCACTGATCAACACAAACCCTCAACACAAACCGAAAACTCCAAGGAGACTAAAATGGACGCAGATGCAGCAAAGCTGATTGGTGCCGGTATCGCTTGTATCGGCATGGGTGGCGCCGGTATCGGCGTGGGCCACATCTTCGGCAACTTCCTGGCCGGCGCGCTGCGCAACCCCTCGGCCGCCAGCGCCCAGTTCACCAACGCCCTCATCGGCGCGGCGCTGGCCGAAGGTCTCGGCATCTTCTCGCTGGTTATCGCCCTCCTCCTGCTCTTCGTCGCCTGATCGGCGTCAAGACAACTCACGTCGGAGCCGGGCCGCCAGCGGGCGGAACGGCTTCCCCATTTGAGGCGTAGCAATGTCGCAGACGACAACAGCCCAGGCCGAAACCACGGGCGAAGCTCCGGCAACCGGACACGGGGATGCGGAGGCCGGCCACACGACCGAAGGCACTGTCGACCACGGCGCCGCGGTCTTCCCGCCGCTCGATGTCACCACCTTCCCGTCGCAGCTCTTCTGGCTGGTCATCTTCTTCGGCCTGCTCTA
The DNA here is from genome assembly GCA_041739715.1 of Aestuariivirga sp. Classification (GTDB taxonomy): domain Bacteria; phylum Pseudomonadota; class Alphaproteobacteria; order Rhizobiales; family Aestuariivirgaceae; genus Aestuariivirga. The sequence continues at coordinate 825 of JBGSNJ010000390.1, read as the reverse complement.
CCTGCTGATGAGCCGGGTGGCGCTGCCGCGGGTGGAGAAGATCCTGCACGGACGCGCGCAGCAGATCGAAGGCGACCTCGCCAGGGCCCAGGCCCTGAAGGAGGAAACCGAAAACGCGATCAAGGCCTACGAGAAGTCCCTGACCGATGCGCGTGGGCGCGCCACGGGCATCGGGCAGGAGGCGCGGTCGAAGCTGATGGCCGAGGTCGAGGCCGAGCGCAAGGCGCTGGAAGAGACGCTGTCCAGCAAGCTCGCCGAGGCCGAGGCCATGATCGCGAAGAGCCGCGGCAAGGCCATGGCCGAAGTGGATGGCATCGCGACCGAGACGGCGGCCGAGATCGTGGCGGCGCTGACCGGCGCCAAGGTTACCAAGGCGGACGCGGCCAAGGCCGTCGCCGCGGCCAAGGGCTGAGGAGAGCATCATGCATCTGGACGCAACCTTCTTCGCCCTGGTCGCGCTGCTGATCTTCTTCGGCATCGTCATCTATGTCGGCGCCTTCCGCAAGATCGGCGACGGCCTCGACAACCGTGCCGCGCGCATCCAGAAGGAACTGGAAGACGCCATGAACCTCCGCAAGGAGGCCGAGACCCTGCTCAACGAGTACAAGCAGAAGCGCCTGGAAGCCGAGAAGGAAGCGCAGTCGATCATCGCCCAGGCCAAGGCCGATGCCGACGAATATGCCGCCGAGACCCGGCGCAAGCTGTCGGAATCGATCGAGCGCCGCACCCGCCAGGCCGAGCAGAAGATCGCCCAGGCCGAGGCCAATGCAGTGAAGGACGTGCGCAGCGCCGTGGCCGAGATCGCGGTTGCGGCGGCCGCCTCCC
>JBGSNJ010000389.1:0-2671 GCA_041739715.1 Aestuariivirga sp. | reverse complement strand
GCAAGCCGGTGAAACCGGCGGCGCTGCGCGCCGCCATGGCGCATGTCGCGGTCCGGACCGAAGCTGCGGAGTGATCAGCCGGAGTCCACGCTGCCGTCGATGCGGCCGGCGGCAATCACCGCCTGGGTGCGGCTCGAGACGTTGAGTTTCTGCAGGATCGCCGACACATGCGCCTTGATGGTGGCTTCCGAGACGTTGAGCTCATAGGCGATCTGCTTGTTGAGCAGTCCCTCGCGCAGCATCATCAGGACGCGGATCTGTTGCGCGGTGAGCGTGGCGATGCGGCGGGCGATCTCTTCGGCCTCCTTGTCGCCCTGGCCCTTGCGGTCGTATCCCGCCGGAACCCAGAGGTCGCCGCGCAGCACGGCATTGATGGCATCGACGATGGTCTCCGTGCTGGAGGATTTCGGAATATAGCCCGAGGCGCCGAGGTTCAGCGCCTTCTGCACCAGGCCATGGTCCTCGGATGCAGTCACGATGACGACGGGCACGTTGGGGTATTGGGCCCTCAGGAAGATCAGGCCCGAGAGGCCTTGCACGCCAGGCATGCGCAGGTCGAGCAGGACGAGATCGGTCGTGTCATGGCGGTCGAGCTCGGCGCGCGCGGCCTCCAGCGATCCGGCCTGGGCGATGGCGGCGTTGGCGACGCCGCCGGTAATCGCCTGCTTCAGGGCCTCGCGGAACAGGGGATGATCGTCGACGATCAGTATGCGAGTTGCCCCCAAGCTCCGGCCCTCCCTGCCTTGCCTCAATCTTTGCGCAAGCTTTCCGGTCGATCAAGTTCCGCTGTCTTGGCCGAGGCGATGCGGCTGAAGCCCTCCGCAAATGTCCGGCGCATCCAGGGCACATCGGGGGACTGCCAGTTCGGTTCGAGTCCGCAGACCATGTCGAAGAAGGCCACGGCCGCGGCCGGGTCCTGGGCCACGTTCTCGCGGAAGGAGTCCCAGAAGCGCGGATCGTCGGCAGCACGCGCCGCCTGCGGCTCGGCATCGCCCATCTCGTTCAGCACCGCGGCGGCAACCGAAAGGCAGAAGCTTGTGTAGGCATAGCCTTCCGGCCAGCGCTTGAGACGGTGATCGATCTTGGCGGGAAGTTCGGGCAGGGGGCCGGCCTTCTCGCCCACTGCGGTGATCGGGTTGGTGGCAATCAGCTCCTTCAACATCAGCCCGGCCGCGAAGATCACGAAGTCGTGCCGGTCGATGTCGGCCAGGTGCTTGGTCTGGTCGAAACCCTGGCGCCAGCGCGAAAAGGCCTCGGCGAGCGCAGCGTGGTCCACCTGGGCGACGAGTCCCGTGTCCTTCAGCAGCAACTCCAGATTGCGCTCGAAAGACCACAGGATGGTGCGGAACCTTCGCGCCTCATGCGCGAGGTCGTCCACCTTCAGCACTTCTGATTTCAAAGGCGTAAGCATGGCATCTCACGTTCTCGTATCATTCTATCCCGGCTGGCTGCAAGGTCCAGTACGGAAATCCGTCCACGTCTGGTTGTTGCAAATTCCGGCAAATCACGGTCATTTGCCCGGGGCTTAAGGAGTTCTCGATGTCGTCTACCATGTCCAGCGACCTGAAGTCGGGCGCGCTCGTCTACCATTCCGAACCGAAGCCGGGAAAGCTGGAAATTCGCGCCACCAAGCCGCTAGGCAACCAGCGCGACATGGCGCTGGCCTATTCGCCAGGCGTTGCGGCGGTGTCGGAGGCCATCCATGCGGATCCCCTGCTGGTGTCGAAATACACGGCCCGCGCCAATCTCGTGGGCGTCATCACCAACGGCACGGCTGTCCTGGGGCTGGGCAACATCGGGCCACTGGCCGCCAAGCCGGTGATGGAGGGCAAGGCGGTGCTCTTCAAGAAGTTCGCCGACATCGACGTCTTCGACATCGAGGTGGCCGAGACGGACGTCACCCGCTTCGTCGACACCGTGGCAGCGCTCGAGCCCACCTTCGGCGGCATCAATCTCGAGGACATCAAGGCGCCGGAGTGCTTCGAGATCGAGGAGCGGCTGCGCCAACGCATGTCGATTCCGGTCTTCCATGACGACCAGCACGGCACGGCCGTCATCGTCGGCGCGGCGGTGGTCAATGCGCTGCGGCTCGCGCAGAAGGACATCGCGAAGGTCAGAATCGTGGCCTCCGGCGCCGGGGCCGCGGCACTCGCCTGCCTCAACCAGCTCGTCAGCCTGGGCGCGAAGCAGGAGAACATCTGGGTCACGGATCTCGAGGGCGTTGTCTACAAGGGCCGCGAGGCGCTCATGGACCGCTGGAAGGCCGCCTTTGCCCAGGAGACCGGCAAACGGAGCCTCGCCGACGTGATCGCCGGCGCCGACATATTCCTCGGCCTCTCGGCGGGGGGTGTGCTGAAGCCCGGCATGGTCAAGGCCATGGCGCCGGACCCGCTGATCCTGGCGCTCGCCAATCCCAATCCGGAAATCATGCCGGAAGAGGCAACGGCGATCCGCCCCGATGCCATGATCTGCACCGGCCGCTCGGACTATCCGAACCAGGTCAACAACGTGCTGTGCTTTCCTTACATCTTCCGCGGCGCCCTGGATGTTGGCGCGTCGACCATCAACGAGGCGATGAAGCAGGCCGCGGTGAATGCCATCGCCGAGCTGGCGCGCGAGACGCCGTCCGACGTGGTGGCCCGCGCCTATGGCGGCGAGGCGCGCGTCTACG
>JBGSNJ010000367.1:0-2002 GCA_041739715.1 Aestuariivirga sp. | reverse complement strand
CGCCGGCCGGCACGCCGACGAGGACGCCGATGATCGTGGCCAGCGTCGAAAGCTCCAGCGTGGCGGGGAAGGCGCGCTTCACCTCATCCAGCACGGGCTCCTTGGTGCGGATCGAGGTGCCGAGGTCGCCTTGCACCGCGTCACCCACGTATATCGCGAACTGCTTCCACAAGGGCTCGTCGAGGCCAAGTTTCGTGCGCACCTCGGCCAGTTGCGCCTCGGTCGCGCGGTCGCCGAGAATCGAGAGCGCCGGGTCGATGGGCACGACGCGACTGATGAAGAAGGTGACGGCCAGAAGGCCGATGAAGGTCGCCACCAGCGAGACCAGCACTCCGGCCACCTGCAAGGTGACGGTGCCGAGACGCGAGGGGTCGGAAGACGGGGAGGTTTCGGTCATCCTGAGGAACGGGCGGCACCGAACCCCGGTGCCGCCCTTTGGCTCACTTGGTCACAAGCCAGTAGGCGGCCGAGTCGATGGCCCCACCGGTATAGAAACCTTCGACATTTGCGCGCAGCCCGGTCTGGTAGCCGATCTGGAACATCACGATGAAGGGCGAGGTCTGGCGGTGAACCGTCTGGATTTCCTCGTACATCGCCTTGCGCTTGGCGGCATCGCCTTCCATCACCGCCGCTTCGGTCTGGGCGTGCAGCGGGCCGGGGTCGTAGGCGTTGCGCCAGGCGAGGCCGCCGGTCTGCGCCTCGTCCGAGTTGTCGGCGTTCATGGCGAAGGCCGAGGCGTTGGTGTGCGGATCAGGATAATCCGGCCCCCAGCTTTGCAGGGTGCCGTCATGCTGCCGCGCGCGGTAGCGCTTGAGCTGTTCCGCCCCTTCGCCCACGTTCAACTCGACCGTGATCCCGGCCTGACCGAAGGTGTTCTGGATCGACTGCGCCATGTCCATCCGGTCGGCGGCGTTGCGCACGTCGAGCACGATCTTGGGGTTCTGGATGCCCGACTCGGCCACCAGCGCCTTGGCCTTCTCGATGTCGAGGGTGTAGGGCGTGTCTTCCAGCGCGCCGAGATAGCCCTTGGGCAGGAACGCCTGATGAACCACGTTCGTGCCCTTCAGGAAGGTGTCGGTCATGCCCGTGTAGTCGATGGCGTAGCGCATCGCGTCGAGGAACTTCTGGTTCTTGTAGTTCTCGTTCTTCTGGTTGAACGACAGATAGAAGATCTGCCCGCCCACGTCCGACTGGATCCGGACATCGGCATTTCCCGAGATGCCCTCGATATCCGTCGGGGTCAGTTCGCGCGCGATGTCGATGTCGCCCTTCTCGATCTGAAGGCGCTGCGTCGCCGCTTCCGGCACATGCTGCATGAAGACGCGCGCCACCTTGGCGTCGCCGCGCCAGTAGCCTGGACGCGCTTCCAGCACATAACCCTCGTTCGGCTTGAACGATTTCAGCACAAAGGCGCCGGTGCCGGCAGAATTGTTCTTCAGCCAGGCGTTGCCCATGTCGCCATTGGCCTCGTTCGCCATGACCGTTTCCTTGTCGACAATCGAGGCGACGCCAGAGGTCAGGCAGTTGTAGAGGAAGGTCGGGGCATAGGCCTGGTCGGTGATCATGGTGACCGTGTCACCATCGGCCGTCACCATCTGTTCCACGTTTTCAGCGGTCCAGCCGAACTGGTTCAGGATGAAGGCGGGGGTCAGGTTCAGCTTGACCGCGCGCTGCAGCGAGAAGGCCGCATCTTCGGCCCGCACGGGGTTGCCGGACGAGAAGGTGACTCCCGGCTTCATCTTGAAGGTGAAGGTCTTCCCGTCTTCTGACGCGCTCCAGCTTTCGGCCAGCCCCGGTATCAGAACGCCCGGCTGCGTGGGATCAAGCTCGATCAGCCCGTCATAGGTGTTGTTCACCACGTCGAGGCCCGAAAACTCGTAGGCCTCATGCGGGTCGAGCGACACGATGTCGTCGATGGCGTCGGCGATCACCAGCGTATCGGGCGGCGTTTCGGCGAAAAGTGCTGCGGGGGCGGTGCCCGCCAGCAGGGCGGCAAGGGCAA